>NZ_JAZDXA010000001.1:0-230719 GCF_040170545.1 Sphingobium sp. MK2 | reverse complement strand
TTACCCACCACGACGCTCTTCCGATCACTTCGTGGTCCCCCTCCCCTGCAAGGGGAGGATATCAAAAAAACGGCCCGGCAGTCTCCTACCGGGCCGTCCAGTCCTTCCACCCAAACCCGCGAAGGGAGTGTCGAATTCCCCGCGAGCTGGCCCGTAAAGCGGCCGCGCACCTGCCCGTCACCTCCCACTTTCGCGGAGATGACGAGCATAGGCTCAGGCCGCAAACTGGTTCCCCCGCAGCATTTATGCTGCAAACTGGTTCATCGTATTATGCGCGCCACCGGCCTTGAGCGCCGCCTCGCCCGCGAAGTAATCCTTATGATCATCGCCAATGTCGCTGCCCGACATATTCTGATGCTTCACACAGGCGATGCCCTGGCGGATTTCCTTGCGCTGGACGCCCTCGACATAGCCCAGCATCCCAGCTTCACCGAAATACTCCTTCGCTAGGTTATCGGTGCTGAGCGCGGCGGTATGATAGGTCGGCAGGGTGATGAGATGATGGAAAATCCCCGCCCGCGCCGCCGCATCCTTCTGGAAGGTGCGGATCCGGTCATCCGCTTCCCGACCCAGATCGCTATCGTCATAATCGACGCTCATCAGCTTCGTCCGGTCATAGGCGCTGACATCCTTGCCCGCTTCGACCCAGGCATCATAAACCTGCTGGCGGAAATTCAGCGTCCAGTTGAAGCTCGGCGAGTTATTGTACACCAGCTTGGCATTGGGGATGACCTCGCGGATGCGGTCGACCATCGACGCGATCTGCTCGATATGCGGCTTCTCGGTCTCGATCCACAGCAGGTCCGCACCATTTTGCAGGCTGGTGATGCAATCCAGCACGCAGCGGTCGGCCCCTGTCCCTTCGCGAAACTGGAACAGGTTGCTCGGCAACCGCTTGGGGCGCAACAGCTTGCCGTCGCGGTTCAGGATGACATCGCCATTCTTCGCCGTCGCCGGGTCGATCTCCTCGCAATCGAGGAAGCTGTTATACTGGTCGCCGATATCGCCCGGCTCGTTGCTGACCGCGATCTGCTTGGTCAGGCCAGCACCCAGCGAGTCCGTCCGCGTGACGATGATGCCATCATCGACGCCCAGTTCCAGAAATGCGTAACGGCACGCCCGGACTTTCGCCAGGAAGTCCTCATGCGGCACCGTGACCTTGCCGTCCTGATGACCGCACTGCTTTTCGTCGCTGACCTGATTTTCGATCTGGAGCGCGCACGCCCCCGCCTCGATCATCTTCTTGGCGAGCAGATAGGTCGCTTCCGCATTGCCAAAGCCCGCATCAATGTCTGCGATAATCGGAACGACATGGGTTTCGAAAGTGTCGATTGCATGTTGGGCCTTCTGCGCCTTGACCTCGTCGCCTGCCGCGCGGGCCGCGTCGAGATCGCGGAACAACATGCCCAGTTCGCGGGCATCGGCCTGTTTCAGGAAGGTGTAGAGTTCCTCGATCAGCGCCGGAACGCTGGTCTTTTCATGCATCGACTGGTCAGGCAGCGGGCCGAAGTCGCTGCGCAGCGCCGCGACCATCCAGCCCGACAGATAGAGATATTTGCGCTTGGTCGTGCCGAAATGCTTCTTGATCGCGATCATCTTTTGCTGGCCGATGAAACCGTGCCAGCAGCCCAGCGACTGGGTATATTGGGTCGGGTCCGCATCATAGGCGGCCATGTCGCGGCGCATGATGCCAGCGGTATATTGGGCGATGTCGAGACCCGTGTTGAAGCGGTTCTGCAATTTCATGCGCGCGACCGATTCCGCATTGATGCCGTCCCATGTGCCGGGATGGCTGCCGATCAGCGCCTGCGCCTTTGCGATATTCTCCTGATAGGACATGGGACGTTTCCTTGTGAGCGGTGAGCTTGATGCACCGCCCCTATCCCCCGCCCGCACGGCGCGGCAGCCCTTGTGAAGTTCAGTTGTCGATCTTTACAAAAATCTGCTGTAAAGTTGTAAAGCCTGCACAGGAGTTGCCCGATGCGTAAAGACAGCCCGGTCTATATGGGGCCGCGCCTGCGGCGGCTGCGCCGCGACCTTGGCCTGACCCAAGCCGACATGGCCGCCGATCTCGACATTTCTCCCTCCTATGTCGCCCTGCTCGAACGCAACCAGCGGCCGCTAACCGCCGACATGCTGCTGCGCCTCGCGCGCACCTACAAGCTCGACATGGCGGAGGTCGCGGGCGACGGCGGCACGGAACAGACCGCGCGGCTCCATGCCGTCCTCAAAGACCCGATGTTCGCGGACCTTGACCTGCCCGCGCTTGCCACCGGCGATGTCGCCGTCAATTATCCCGGTATCACCGAAGCGCTGCTGCGCCTCTATACCAGCTATCGCGAGGAGCATCTGGCGCTCGCCGACCAGGGCGTCACGCCCGACGATGCACCCGATCCAGTCGCCGAATCGCGCCGCTTCCTCGCCGCCCGCCGCAACAGCTTCCCGATGCTGGACGACATGGCCGAAAAGCTCGCCGCCGATGCGGACACAGAAGGTGGCCTCACCGGCTGGCTGCGCGCCCGACATAGTCTCCGCGTCCGCCGCTTGCCTTCCGACGTCATGGCAGGCTCATTGCGCCGCTACGACCGGCACCGCGACGCCATCCTCCTCGACGACACGCTCGACACCGCCAGCGCCCAATTCCAACTCGCGCTCCAGATCGCCTATCTCGAAATGCGCAAGGCCTTCGACGCCATCCTCAAGGACGGCCAGTTCGCCAATGAAAGCAGCCGCCGCCTCGCCCGCCGCGCCCTCGCCAGCTATGGGGCCGCCGCGATCCTGATGCCCTACAGCGCCTTTGCCAAGGCGGTCGAGGCACGCCGCTATGATGTCGAGGCGCTCGCTCGTCAGTTCGGCACCAGTTTCGAACAGACCGCCCACCGCCTCACCACGTTGCAAAAACCGGGGCAGGAGCGCGTCCCCTTCTTCTTCCTGCGCGTCGATCCGGCGGGCAATGTCTCCAAACGGCTCGACGGTGCGGGCTTTCCCTTTGCCCGCCATGGCGGCTCCTGCCCGCTCTGGTCAGTGCATCGCGTGTTCGAAACCCCGCGCCAGCTCGTCACCCAATGGCTCGAACTGCCTGATGGCCAGCGCTTCTTCTCGATCGCGCGCACCGTTACGGCGGGCGGCGGCGGCTGGGGCGCGCCCAGGGTCGATCGCGCCATCGCGCTCTGCTGCGCCGCCGACCATGCCCATCGCCTCATCTACACCCAGGGCAGCCCACCGCCGGACCCGACGCCGATCGGCGTCACCTGTCGCCTCTGCCACCGGCCCCACTGCCTCGCCCGCGCCGCCCCGCCGATCGGCCGTGACATGCTACCTGACGATTATCGCGGGACGCGCGCGCCCTTCGGCTTTGCCGATGGCTGATCCGCCAGCGCGAACTTCAACAACAGCGTGCGCTGGAAAAATTCATGATTATCATCGGAAACGACCCATAGAATAATCTGCCCGTCTTCCTCGCTGATCGCGATCCCCTCGAAATTGTCCGCCAGCAGCGGCGGCGCGAGCCGCGCCAGCGTCCTGGCCTTGAGCGTCGTACCCGGCTCCAGCGTCTGCGGCAGATCGACAATGGCGATGGTGGCGGTGAAAAGATTCTGCAGCGTCAGACGACGATTGAGGACCAGCAGCCGTCGCTCATCCAGCGCCACCGCATCGGTCGGCCGGTAGCCCTGCGGTGGCATGTAGCGCAGGGGAATGGGGTCAGGCGTCGCGCTGTCAGCGGGGTCGTCCGCGAACAGCAGCGCCTGATGCTGCCCGTCGGGCGTCATCCCCATCTCCGCGATCGCGATGAACCGGCCATCGGGCAGTCGCGCGAGCGATTCGATGGACCCGGTCTTGGGCCAGCCCAGAATATCGGGCCAGACGCGGCACGCCTCCACCCGCGCAAAACCGGGCGCATAGCGGCAGATCGACTGTTGCAGTTCGAACCCCACCCAATGGCGGTCGGTCGCCGGATCATAGGCCAGCGCTTCCGAATCCCACGTCCACCAGGGCCGGTCCCGGTCCTTGGGCCGCACTGGCAGGGGCGCGATAAAGGGCCGCCGCGACGCTTCGCCTGCCCCCACATGAAAGCCCATCAGGATGCCGGAATCGCTCAGCGCCAATATGTCGCCCCCGCCGGTCGCGCGCAGCGCCGAAATGCCGCCAAAGCCCGGATTGGCGCTGCGCAATTCCCAACCGCCCAGATATTCCAGCGCGCCCACGCGCCGCAGTGCCGGGTCGATGCTGCTGAGCGGCAACGCCCGCGCCGACACCAGCAATGCGCCCGCCTGCACCGCCTCCGGCTTGCTCTGGTGCGGCGCGGGCAACAGCAGGATGGCCAGCGCCAGCACGATCAGGATTCGCGTCATCGCGCCCGCCATAGCCGCTCGCGCGACGAAGCGCAGCAGCACAATGGCGAACCGTTGGCATCTGAACGCTGGCTGTCAGCGCCATTCAGACATGGCTCAACCCGAATCGGCCATAAAGACGTCACTCGATGGGCAATCCCGTAATCGGACATCGCCCCTCTGACGCTGACACAGGAAGGAGAAGCGCGATGAAAATGAAGTTTCTGGTGAATTTGGGCGCAGCCCTGGCAATGGGCGCGGCTTCCCTCGCGGTGACCGCCACCCCGGCCATGGCGCAACGTGGCTATGATCGCGGCTATGACCGTGGCGGCGACTATTATCGCGGGGATCGTGGCTATCGCGGCGACCGTGGCTATTATCGCGGCAACCGCAACCAAGTGTATCGCGGCGACCGCTATTATCGCAACAACGGCTATCGGGGCGGCTATCGCTGCCGCGACAATGGCACGGGCGGCACCATCATCGGTGCGATCGCCGGTGGCCTGCTCGGCAATGAAGTCGGCAAGGGTTCGGGCCGCTATGGCCAGCGCGGAGACGGCACGACCGGCGCGATCATTGGCGCAGGCGTCGGTGCCCTCGCCGGTCGGGCGATCGACCGCAACTGCTAAATCCTGACGTGAGTGAAAAGGCCGTCCTGTCCAGGGCGGCCTTTTTGCGTCAGGGTTTGGGATCAGGCTGCGGCGCAACCCGGCCACGCTCGGCCCCTGCGGCCGCGCTGGCTGCGGGATTAAGGCCGACATCGCCGCTCTGCGCCACACCCCTCTGCGCGTCGAGCATCGCGGCCGCCTCGTTCAGCGCTTCCGCCTCGCTGGCGCTCACACCGCCGACACCATCGGACGGCTCTGAACCACAGGCGCCCAGCGGCAGCAGCGCTGTAGCGATGAGTAAGGCGCGGATCATCTTTCTGTCCCCAATAGAAAAGGGGCCGCGCCGTTGCCGGTGCGACCCCCAATCCAATAATCCAACAAAACCCTGGCGGGTCTTACATCGCGTTGGCGACGTTGTTGGTGGCGTTCGAAGCCGCATTGGCGGCGGCATCGGCAGCATTCATCGCCGCGTTCATGGCGTTGTCGGCAGCGTTCGACGCATTTTCAGCCGAGTTGGCAGCATCGTTGGCGACGTTCTCGGTTTCGGAACCGGAGCAGGCAGCCAGGCCGAGCGAAGCGGCAAGAACGAGCGAAAGAGCGATAGACTTGGTCATGGGCAAAAACCCCTCTCTGAGAAAAAAACAGTGCAGACCACTCTCGGAGAAAAGCTCACCCCCCATTGCGCCTGCGGGGCGATTCGTAATGCTTTGAACGAAGCAAGGCAATCCCATTCATGTAACAGCAAGGCGATAGGCCCCTGCTTTACCCGGTAAAATGCCGGAAAATGAGAATTGTTGACGCATATAAAGATTTCTTTATATGATACTGGCATGGCAGCTTCGCTCGATATTTTCCGCGCCCTTGGCGATCCGACCCGGTTGCGGATCATCCATTTGCTGCGCGCGATGGAGTTGGCCGTGGGCGAAATCGCGCAGGTCGTGGGACAAAGCCAACCGCGCGTATCGCGCCATGTCCGCATCCTGGCCGAAGCGGGGCTGGTCGAACGGCGCAAGGAGGGCAATTGGGTGTTCCTGCGCCTCGGCAAAGGCGAAGGCCTCGCCCCCTTCATCGCCCTGTTCGATCATCTGACGCCATCAGACGCCGAAAAACTGTGGCAACAGGCTGATTTGGTGCGCCTCGCCGCCGTGCGCGCCGACCGAGCCCGCGCCGCCGAAAGCTATTTCGCCGACCATGCTGAACAATGGGACGCGATCCGCTCGCTCCATGTCGCCGAAGCGCAGGTGGAAACCGCCATGACCGCGCTGCTCGCCAGCGCCCCGATCGGCCATCTGCTCGATATCGGCACCGGCACCGGCCGGATGGTCGAACTGTTCGGCCCCGCCGCCCGCGCCGTCACCGCGATCGATCGCAGCCCGGATATGCTGCGCCTCGCGCGCGCCAAGCTGCCCGAAGATGCGGGCGACAAATATGCGCTGCTGCTGGGCGATTTTCTCGACCTGCCGCTCAAACCCGGCAGCGTCGATACGGTCGTGCTGCATCAGGTGCTCCATTATGCGCAGGCGCCCGAACAAGTGATCGCTGAGGCCGCGCGCGTCACGGCACGCGATGGCCGCGTCCTCATCGCCGACTTCGCCCCCCATGAGCGCGAGGAATTGCGCCTGCGCGACCAGCATGCCCGGCTCGGCTTCTCGGACGATCAGATCGACGGCTGGTTCGCGGCGGCCGGCCTGGTGCTGGAGCAGGTAGAGACTTTGCCCGGCCAGGAACTGACGGTGCAACTCTGGCTGGGGCGGCGCAAGGGCGCCCGCATCCTGCCCATCGAAGGACGGATTTCCGCATGACCTTGAACGATCCTGCTGCCCCGCTCTACGCCGACCTTGCGGGCGACTGCCAGGTCAGCTTCGAATTTTTCCCGCCCAAGTCGGAGAAGATGGAAGCGCAACTCTGGTCCGCGATCGAGACGTTGACGCCGCTCGCCCCCAAATTCGTGTCTGTTACCTATGGCGCAGGCGGATCGACCCGCGAGCGCACCCACAACACGGTGGCGCGGATCGCCAAGGAAACGCCGCTGGAGGCGGCCGCGCATCTGACCTGCGTCGGCGCGAGCAAGGATGAGATCGCCGAGATCGCCGATGCCTATTGGCAGGCGGGCGTGCGCCACATCGTCGCGCTGCGCGGCGATGCCCCCGAAATCGGCGGCACGTTCGAACCGCACCCGGATGGCTATAAGGGCGCGGCCGAATTGGTCGAGGGCCTCATTAAGCGCCACCCGTTCGAAATCTCGGTGTCCGCCTATCCCGAAGTCCATCCCGAAGCGGCCAGCGCACAGAGCGACCTGGATAATCTCAAGCGCAAGCTGGACGCCGGGGCAATCCGCGCGATCACCCAATTCTTCTTCACGCCCGACGCCTATTTCCGCTTCCTCGACAAGGTGCTGGCGGCGGGCATCACTGCCGACATCGTGCCGGGCATCATGCCGGTCAGCAATTTCGCCGCGACGCAGCGGATGGCCGCCATGTGCAATACGCAGGTGCCCAGCTGGATGGCGCGCCTTTTCGAAGGATTGGACGACCACCCCGCCTCGCGCCAACTCGTATCGGCCACGATCGCGGCGGAACTCTGCCAGAAGCTCTATGCAGGCGGCGTGCGCGACTTCCACTTCTACACGCTCAACCGCTCGGAATTGAGCTTCGCGATCTGCCATTTGCTGGGTCTGCGGGCGAAGGCGACAGCGGACGCCTAGATATTTCACCCCCCTCCGTTCGGTTCGAGCTTGTCGAGAACTGGTTTCGTGGGGGTTCTCGACAGGCTCGAACCGAACGGTACGAGAGGACATGAACATGACCGCTGAACAACAATTACGCGCCCTGGCCGCCGAAAAGATCCTGATCTTCGACGGCGGCTATGGCACGTCGATCCAGAAACATGGCCTGACCGAAGCCGATTATCGCGGCACCCTCGATTTGCCCAAGGATCAGAAGGGCAATAACGACTTGCTCTGCCTGACCCGGCCGGACATCGTGCAGGGCATCCATGCCGCCTATCTGGCGGCGGGCGCGGACATGATCGAAACCAACACCTTCAGCTCGACCAAGATCGCCATGGCCGATTATGGCTGCGAACATCTGGTGTGGGACATCAACATCGCCGCCGCCACACTGGCGCGCAACGCCTGCGACGCGGCGACCGCAGCGGACGGCAAGCCGCGCTTCGTGTGCGGCTCGATCGGCCCGACCAACAAGACGCTGTCCATCTCGCCCGACGTCAACGACCCCGCTTATCGCGAAGTCGATTATGACACGCTCAAAGCCGATTATCGCGAGCAATGCGACGCGCTGATCGCGGGTGGCGTCGATTTCCTGCTGGTCGAAACCTGCTTCGATACGCTGAACGCCAAGGCCGCTGGCATGGCCGCGCGCGAAGCGGAGGAAGCGGCGGGCCGCCCGGTCCCGCTGATGCTCAGCTTCACCATCACCGACATGTCGGGCCGCAATCTGTCGGGCCACACCATCAACGCCTTCTGGTATTCGATGCGCCATCTCAAGCCGCTGACCATCGGCGTGAACTGCGCGTTCGGCGCGGACCTGCTGCGCCCCTATCTCGCCGACCTGTCGAAAAACGCCGACACGCTGATCCTCGCCTATCCCAATGCGGGCCTGCCCAACGAACTCGGCCAATATGACGAACTGCCCGAAACCACCGCAAAGCTGATCCGCCAATGGGTGGATGAAGGCTTGGTCAACATGGTCGGCGGCTGCTGCGGCACAACGCCTGAACATATCGGTGCGGTGGCCAGGGCGCTGGCGGGCGAAAAACCGCGCGTGGTGCCAAAGCTGGAAGTCGTCACGCGCCTCGCCGGCCTAGAACCCATGCACATCGCCGCCTAACATGTCCCCCCTCCCGCAAGCGGGAGGGGGCCAGGGGGTGGGCCGGGAAGGCACAGTCCCCAGAAATGCCCACCCCCAGCCTCTCCCGCAAGCGGGAGGGGAGCAGGTAACAAAATGACCCAGAAATCCACCGCCACCTTCGTCAATATCGGCGAACGCACGAACGTCACCGGATCGGCCAAGTTCAAGAAACTGATCATGGCGGGCGACTATGCCGCCGCGATCGACATCGCGCGCGAGCAGGTGGAGAATGGCGCGCAGATCGTCGACGTCAACATGGATGAGGGGCTGCTCGACGCGGTCGAGGCGATGACGACCTTCCTCAAGCTGATGACCTCGGAACCCGACATCAGCCGTGTCCCCGTCATGATCGACAGCTCCAAATGGGAGGTGATCGAAGCCGGCCTCAAATGCGTGTCCGGCAAGCCGATCGTCAACTCGATCAGCATGAAGGAGGGCGAGGAAGCCTTCCTCTTCCACGCCCGCAAATGTATGGCCTATGGTGCCGCTGTCGTGGTCATGGCCTTCGACGAAACCGGCCAGGCGGACACCAAGGCGCGCAAGGTCGAAATCTGCGCCCGCGCCTATGATCTGCTGATGGGCATCGGCTTCCCGCCCGAAGACATTATCTTCGACCCCAATATCTTCGCCGTAGCGACGGGGATCGAAGAGCATAATAATTACGGCATGGACTTCATCGAAGCCTGCCGCGAGATCAAGGCGCGCTGCCCGCACGTCCATATCTCCGGCGGCCTGTCCAACTTCTCCTTCTCCTTCCGCGGCAACGAACCCGTCCGCCGCGCGATGCACAGCGTCTTCCTCTACCACGCCATCCCCGCCGGGCTCGACATGGCGATCGTCAACGCAGGCCAGCTCGACGTCTATGACGCGATCGACCCGGCGCTGCGCAAGGCGTGCGAGGATGTCCTCCTCAACACCGATCCTGAAGCCGGCGAACGCCTCGTCACCCTCGCCGAAAGCTATCGCGGCAAGGATGCGGCTGTCGAAAAGGCCGCGCAGGAATGGCGCAGCTGGCCCGTCGCCCGCCGCCTCGAACATGCCCTCGTCAAGGGCATCGACATGTATGTGGTCGAGGATACCGAGGAAGCCCGCCTCGTCGCCGCCCGCCCGATCGAAGTGATCGAAGGCCCGCTGATGGACGGCATGAACGTCGTCGGCGACCTGTTCGGCGCAGGCAAGATGTTCCTGCCGCAAGTCGTCAAATCCGCCCGCGTCATGAAGAAGGCGGTCGCCCACCTCCTTCCCTATATCGAGGCCGCCAAGGAACCCGGCGCCAAGGGCAAGGGCAAGATCATCATGGCCACGGTCAAGGGCGACGTCCATGACATAGGCAAGAATATCGTCGGCGTCGTCCTGCAATGCAACGGCTTCGACGTGATCGACATGGGCGTGATGGTCCCCTGGCAGGACATCATCAAGGCCGCGAACGAGAATGACGCCGACATGATCGGCTTGTCCGGCCTCATCACCCCCTCGCTCGACGAGATGGTGACGGTCGCCACCGAAATGCAGCGCGCGGGCATGACCATGCCGCTGCTGATCGGCGGCGCGACCACCTCGCGCGTCCACACCGCGCTGCGCATCGACCCGGCCTTCACTGGCCCCGTCGTGCATGTGCTGGACGCCAGCCGCGCCGTCGGCGTCGCCACCGCGCTGGTATCGGATACGCAGAAAACCGCCTTCGTCCAGAAGACCAAGGATGATTATGAGCATGTCCGCGTCGCCCGCGCCAACAAGGGCCAAAGCGCGCTGGTCAGCATCGAGGACGCCCGCGCCAACGCCTTCGAGATCGACGAAAGCCTCAAGGCCCCGCGCCCGCGCCTGCCCGGCGTCCATCGCTTCCCCGACTGGGATCTGAAGGATCTGGTGCAATATATCGACTGGACCCCCTTCTTCCGCGCCTGGGAACTGGCGGGCAATTATCCCGCGATCCTGACCGACGAAGTGGTGGGCGAAAGCGCCTCCAGCCTGTTCGCCGATGCGCAGGCGATGCTCGACAAAATCGTCACCGAAAAATGGCTGACTGCGCGCGGCGTAGCGGGGCTATGGCCCTGCCGCCGTCAGGGCGACGACATCATCGTCCATGTCGAGGATGAGAAACACTACACCCTCCCCATGCTGCGCCAGCAGATCCAGAAGCGCGAAGGCCGCGCCAATATGTGCCTCGCCGACTTCATCAGCCATGATGGCGACTGGATGGGCGGCTTTGCGGTCGGCATCCACGGCATCGAGCCGCATCTGGCCAAGTTCAAGGCAGCGATCGACGATTATTCGGACATCCTCCTGAAAGCCCTGGCCGACCGCCTCGCCGAAGCCTTTGCCGAACGCCTCCACCATTATGTCCGCACCGCGCTCTGGGGCTATGCCGAGGGCGAGCAACTGACCAACGAAGCGCTGATCAAGGAACAATATCGCGGTATCCGCCCCGCACCGGGCTATCCCGCCTGCCCGGAACATAGCCTCAAAACGATCCTGTTCGAGATGCTCGACGCCCATCACGCGACCGGCATCACCCTGACCGAAAGTTTCGCCATGCTCCCCACCGCGGCGGTCAGCGGCTTCTATTTCGGCCATGCCCAATCGGAATATTTCGGCGTCGCCCGCGTCGGCCGCGACCAGTTGGAGGAATATGCGGGACGGCGCGGCATCGACCTGGAAACGGCCGAACGCTATCTGCGTCCCAATCTGGATTAAACGCCCCGAAACAGGCGCTTGTTACGGTCGGCGCAATATTCTACACCCACCCCGCGCCGATGATATGCATCGGCACGGGGGGGATTATTCATGAAGCCGATTGCCACCATCCTGGGCGCCTGCGCCCTGTTTCTCGCCGCGCCCGCCATCGCCGGGGACCAGGACTTCACCCTGTTCAACAAGACCGGCTACGACATCGCCGAAGTCTATGTCTCGCCCGCCGCTGCCAAGGCCTGGGGCGACGACGTGATGGAAGACGAAGTGCTGGAAGACACCGCCTCGGTCCCCATCAGCTTCAGCGCCAAGAACGACATCTGCAACTACGACCTCAAAGTCATCTTCACCGATGGCGACGAAGCCCAGTGGACCAATTTCGACCTCTGCACGATCAGCAAGATCCAGATCTTCTGGAACGTCAAGACGCAAAAGGCGACGGCCAAGTGGGAGTGAGCGGGCCGGTTCGGTAGGGAGCGGTGATAGTCCCTTGACCCGGTGTATCGCATCACGCCTTCTATCGACGCAAAGCGGGATGCTGGGTCAAGCCCACGGAAGTGCGCCTGGTGACCAATCGGACTGAAGATCGCCGGCCGGCAACGGTGTTCCGGGACATCTGCCAGATGCTGATCGGTCAGGTGGGCCGGGTGGTGCGCCAGCAGGGCCAGGAGTTGATCCAGCTTATCGACGGCTCGCCGATCCTGTTGCGCGATCCGCACCTGGGTTGAGCGGAAGCTGACCCGCACACCGACACAGCCCGCAAAACTACCACCGTCACCCCATTGGCGCTCAAGCTGTGAATCCCGGACAGCTATGTGGCCGCCGCTGGGATGACGGATTGAGAGGATTATGATGACTGGAGAGGTTGGTCCCCTACCCCACCGGCCTTCGGGCGCGAAGGGCCTGGGCAAGCGTGCCTTCGTCGAGATAGTCGAGTTCGCCGCCAACCGGCACGCCATGGGCCAATTGGGTCAAGCGGATGGGGAAACGTTCGAGCCGTTCGGCGAGATAATGGGCGGTGGTCTGGCCTTCGAGCGTGGCGTTCATGGCCAGCACGACTTCATCCACACCGCCCTGTTCCAGCCGGGTGACCAGCGCGTCGATGGTCAGGTCTTCGGGCCGGATGCCTTCAAGCGCGGACAGTCGCCCGCCCAGCACATGGAAGCGGCCGGGGAACAGTCGCGACTTGTCGAGCGCCCACAGGTCCGCGACATCCTCCACCACGCAGAGCGCGCGGGGATCGCGGCGCGCATCCTTGCAGATGCCGCAGGGATCAACCGTATCGACATTGCCGCAGACATGGCAGGTGACGAGCCGCTCGTTCACCGCCTCCAGCGCGCGCAGCAAAGGGGCCATCGCCGCCTCGCGCTTCTTGATGAGGTGCAGCACCGCGCGCCGCGCCGAACGCGGCCCAAGGCCGGGCAGGCGGGAGAGCGCCTGGGTCAACGCTTCGATTTCGGGAGAGGCCATGCTGTGAGATAAGGGGTTGCAACCCGTCCCGACAAGAGCTTTGAGCATTTGCTATGCGTATCATTTACATGGGCACTCCCGATTTCGCCGTTCCCGCGCTCGACGCGCTGGTTGCGACCGGGCATCAGGTCGTTGCGGTCTACAGCCAGCCGCCCCGGCCCGCCGGGCGCGGCAAGGCTTTGCGGCCCTCTCCGGTTCACGAGCGCGCCGAAGCGCTGGGGATAGAGGTGCGGACGCCGGTGTCGTTGAAAGAGCCGGAGGTGCAGGCGGCCTTTGCCGCGCTCGACGCCGATGTGGCGGTGGTGGCGGCCTATGGCCTGATCCTGCCGCGCGCGATTCTCGATGCGCCGCGCCATGGCTGCATGAACATCCATGCGTCGCTGCTGCCGCGCTGGCGCGGGGCGGCACCGATCCAGCGAGCGGTGCTGGCAGGCGACAATGTCACCGGCGTCACCATCATGGACATGGAAGCGGGCCTCGACACCGGCCCCATGCGCGCCAAATATGTGACATCTGTCGAGGGCAAGACGGCGGGCGCGTTGACCGAGGAACTGGCGCAGGCGGGTGCGGCGCTGATGGTCGAGGTGCTGGACGATATCAGCCTGCATCCGGCCATGCCGCAGCCGGAGGAAGGCGTGACCTATGCCGCCAAGATCGACAAGGCCGAAGCGCGAATCGATTTCGCACGCCCGGCGATTCAGGTCGAGCGCCAGATCCGCGCTTTCAATCCCGTCCCCGGTGCCTTTTTCGAATATGGCGGCGAGCGGTTCCGCATATTGGCGGCGCATGTCGAGCATGAGGATGGCGCCGCGGGCACGTTGCTGGACGATGCGCTGCTGATCGGCTGCGGCCATGGCGCGATCCGCCCGACGCTGATCCAGCGCGCAGGCAAGGCGGCGATGACGCCGGACAATCTGCTGCGCGGCTTGGACATGCCCGCGGGGAGCCGGGTGGATGGATGAGCCGGAGACGGGCCTGACCCGCTTCGCGCTCACGGTCGAATTTGACGGGCAGCCCTTCATGGGGTGGCAACGGCAGAACCATGGACCCAGCGTGCAGCAGGCGATCGAGGATGCCATCCATGCGGTGACCGGCGAGCGGGTGGCCGTCCATGCCGCCGGGCGGACCGATGCGGGCGTGCATGGGCTGGCGATGCGGGCGCATGTCGATATCGCCAAGGCGATCAAGCCCTTCCGGTTGATGGAGGGAATCAATGCGCGGTTGCGACCGCATCCAGTAGCGATCCTGGCGTGCGAGGTCGTGCCGGACGACTGGCATGCGCGTTTTTCCTGCCTTGGCCGTTCCTATGTCTATCGCATTGTCAATCGCCGGGCACCGCTGACGGTCGAACGGGGGCTGGCGTGGCAGGTGGCGAAGCCTTTGGATGCCGATGCGATGCAGGCGGCGGCGCAGTTGCTGGTCGGGCTGCATGATTTCACGACATTCCGGTCGGCCCATTGCCAATCGGCCAGTCCCGTCAAGACGCTCGACCGGCTGCACGTCGCGCGCGATGGCGAACGCATCGCCGTTCACGCGGACGCGCGATCCTTCCTCCATCATCAGGTGCGATCAATGGTCGGGTGCCTGACGTTGGTCGGCTCAGGACGATGGTCAGCCGACGATCTGCGCGCGGCATTGGAGGCGAAGGATCGCGCCGCCTTGGGGCTCAATGCCCCACCCGATGGACTATATTTCGTGGCGGCACATTATGCGGGTTAGAGCCGCGCGCGGAACGGGGTGAAGTTGGTGCCGGCGTCATACACGTCCAGCCCTTCGCGTCGCTTCAGGGCATTGACGACCATATAGGTGACAGGCGTCAGCAGCGCTTCCCAGCCGACTTTCATTGCCCAGTTGGTGACCATGACGGTCAGCACCTGTGTATTGGTCCAATTGCCGTAGAAAGCGAGTGGGTAGAAGAGCAGGCTGTCCACCCCCTGCCCCACGATCGTCGATCCGATCGTCCGCATCCACAGATGCTTGCCCTGGGTCAGCAACTTCATGCGGGCGAGGACGAAGCTGTTGGCCAGTTCGCCCGCCCAGAAGGCGATGAGCGAGGCAAAGACGATGCGCCATGTGCTGCCGAACACGGCTTCGTAGGACGCCTGCCCCGCCCAGCCTTCGGCAGGCGGCAGCGCGACCACGACCCAGCTCATCACCGCCATGAACAGCATGGCGGCAAAGCCCGCCCAGACGCAACGGCGCGCGCGGGCATAGCCATAGACTTCGGTCAGCACGTCGCCGATCACATAGCCGAGCGGAAAGAAGAGGATGCCAGCGCCGAAAGTGAAGCCACCCAGGCTCGACAATTTGGCCGCGCCGATCAGGTTGGAGAGCAGCAGGATCGCGACGAAGGCCGCCATCACGAAATCATAATAGCGTAGCGGCCGCGCACCCAGCGCGCCTGCATCGACCCTGTGAACCGCCCCGTCGCTCATGACGTCCTGCATATCGCACAGTCGGGTGATTGCAAGCTGTCCCCGGCGTCGCTATCGAGCCTGCCCAAGGCCCCGTAGCTCAACTGGATAGAGCACCCGCCTTCTAAGCGGGATGTTGCGTGTTCGAGTCACGCCGGGGTCACCATCCACCCATGACCATGAGCAGCGCCATACCGACGATGGTGAGCAGCAGCGCGAACCAGAGAAAGCCGAAATCGGGCTTGTCGGGATCGTGGCTCATGGGATTTTCCTTAAGGCGGGACGACGGTTGCCGTCCCGCCTGTTCAGATCACAGGATCGACTGGCCGGTCTTGGCCCAGTCGGCGGCGAAGCCTTCGAGGCCCTTGTCGGTCAGCACATGCTTGGACAGCATGCGGATGACGGCGGGCGGCGCGGTCATGACGTCGGCGCCGATGCGGGCGCTTTCCAGCACATGGATGGGGTGGCGGACGCTGGCGACGAGGATTTCGGTGTCGAAGCCATAATTGTCGTAGATCAGGCGGATGTCCTGAATAAGCGCCATGCCGTCGAAGCCATTATCGTCATGGCGGCCAACGAAGGGCGAGATGAAGGACGCGCCGGCCTTGGCCGCGAGCAGCGCCTGATTGGCGGAGAAGCAGAGCGTGACGTTGACGAGCGTGCCCTCGTCGGTCAGCGCCTTGCAGGTCTTGAGCCCGTCGATGGTTAGCGGCACCTTGATGCAGACATTGTCCGCGATTTTGCGCAGGACTTCTGCTTCTTTCATCATCGTTTCATGGTCGAGCGCGACGACTTCGGCGGAGACGGGGCCGTCAACCAGACCGCAAATTTCCTCGACCACTTCGAGGAAGGCGCGGCCCGACTTGTGGATCAAAGACGGGTTGGTGGTCACGCCGTCGAGCAAACCCGTGGCGGCCAGGTCGCGAATGTCGGCGGTGTCGGCGGTGTCGACGAAGAATTTCATGGATTTGGGCTCCGGGGATGAATGAGTCGGTCCCCTTTAGCCGCTGGCCGCTGGTTTCGCCATCTCCGGGGCTGGTCGATCGGTTTGCAACAGAGCAGCAACATGATTAAGGCGCGGGCACCCTGCCAAAGGATATGCCAAGATGCTGCGCCGCCTGATTATTGCCTTGTCGGTGTTGGCTATGACTCAGCCCGTTCATGCGGCGACGCAGGAAAGCCAGGCGTGGCTGACCGAGATGGTGACGATCAAGGCGGGTCCGGCGGACATCATCACGATCGATTCGAGCCAGCGCGCGCGATCGGACAGCCGAAGCGGGGGCGAGCAATTTCTCGCGCGCGTCGCCATCGACCACCGTATTGCCCCGGCCGTGCAATTAGGCGGGGGTTTTGCCTATCTCAAGGGCGAGTCGGACCAAGAACTACGGCTGTTCCAGCAGGTGACGCTGACCAAGGGTATTTGGCTGGCTCGCACCCGCATGGAGCAGCGCTTCTTCGATACGGTCGATGCGCCGGTGTGGCGGCTGCGCCAGCGGCTGCAGGCTAGCGTCCCGATCGACACAGCAAAGCAATGGACGGTGGTGGCTGCGACCGAAATCTTCTTCCATCTCAATCGCGGACGCCCCAGCGACAAGACAGGTCTGGCGACGATGCGCCACCAGATCGGCCTGCGTCATCCGATCGGCAAAGGTGTCGATGCGCAGCTTCTCTACATGCGGCAGCAGAATTTCCGCGACGGGCGGCCCGATGTCGTGTCGCACATTCCCTGGCTGACGCTGAGCTGGCGGATCTGACGCGCGGCATTTGCGTGGCGGGCGGGACGGGCTAAGGACGGTCCCATGTCCCGCGCCCGTGTCCTTCTGCTCAATGCCGCCCTGGGGCCGCTCGACTATCGTGTGCCGCACGGGATGCACGTCAAGCCCGGCAGCATCGTCGTCGCGCCGCTGGGGCCGCGCCAGTTGGTGGGCGTGGTGTGGGAAGAAGACAGCTTCCCCGATGTGGAGAGCGTGGGCGACAACCGGCTGCGCAACTTGCTCGAACTGGTCGATGCGCCGCCCCTGCCCGCGCCGCTGCGCCGCCTGATCGAATGGACAGCGGATTATTATCTCAGCCCCCCTGCCGCTGTGCTGCGGATGGCGCTGGCGTCAATGGCGGCGCTGGAGGGGACGCGCACGGTCATCGAATATAAGGCGACCGGGGCCGTGCCCGAACGGATGACCGAGCAGCGCGCGCAGGCGCTGGAGCGGATCGGTGAGCGGCAAGGGCTGGTGCGCGAACTGGCGATGATCGGCGGGGTCAGCGACGCGGTGATCCGTGGCCTCATCAAACAGGATGTGTTCGAGCCGGTCGAGGTGAGCGTCGATACGCCCTTTCCCGTGCCCGACCCCGATCATGCGCCGCCCGCCTTGTCGGACGCGCAGATGGCGGCGGCGACCACCATGGCCGACGCGGTGCGGGCGCACGAGTTCGCGCCCTTCCTGCTCGACGGCGTCACCGGATCGGGCAAGACCGAGGTGTATTTCGAGGCGATTGCGGCGGCGATGCGCGCGGGGCGGCAAGTGCTGGTCCTGCTCCCCGAAATCGCGCTGACCGAGCCGTTTCTGGAACGGTTCGAAAAGCGGTTCGGCACGGTGCCGGTCAATTGGCATAGCGGGCTGCGCCAGACCGAGCGGCGGCGGGCGTGGCGGGCAATAGCGGCGGGCGAAGCGCAGGTGGTGGTGGGGGCACGGTCCGCGCTGTTCCTGCCCTATCCCAACCTTGGTCTCATCGTCGTCGATGAAGCGCATGAGGCCAGCTTCAAGCAAGAGGATGGCGTCCATTATCACGCGCGCGACGTCGCGGTGATGCGCGGCCTGATCGAGAAATTCCCGGTCATCCTGGCGTCCGCCACCCCGGCGATCGAAACGCGGCATCAGGTGGAATTGGGCCGCTATGCCGAGATCAAATTGCCATCGCGCTATGGCGGGGCGGAGATGCCGCATATCGAGGGCGTCAACCTGCTGACCGATCCGCCCGAACGCGGGCGCTGGATCGCGCCGCCGCTGGTCAAGGCAATCGACGAGGTGATGGAAAAGGGCGAGCAAAGCCTGCTCTTCCTCAACCGGCGCGGCTATGCGCCGCTGACGTTGTGCCGCCATTGCGGCTACCGCTTCCAATGCCCCAATTGCACCGCCTGGATGGTGGAGCATCGGCTGTCGCATCGGCTGGCCTGCCATCATTGCGGCCATGTCGTGCCCGCGCCGCGCTTCTGTCCGGATTGCAAGGAGGAGGACAGCCTGGTCGCCTGCGGGCCGGGGGTCGAGCGGATCGCGGATGAGGTGAAAGCGCTGTGGCCGCTGGCGCGGATTGCGATCGCCACGTCGGACACGCTGTTTTCACCGGCAAAGGCGGCGGATTTCGTCAAGTCAGTGGAGGCGGGCGATATCGACATCATCGTCGGCACGCAGTTGGTCACCAAGGGCTATCATTTCCCCAACCTGACGCTGGTGGGGGTGATCGACGCCGATCTGGGGCTGGAGGGCGGCGACCTGCGCGCGGCTGAGCGGACCTTCCAGCAGATCGTCCAGGTTGCGGGACGCGCGGGACGCGGGGCGAAGCCAGGGCGGGTGTTCATCCAGACGCGGATGCCCGGCAGTGAAGTGATCCAGGCGCTGATTGATGGCGATAGCGAGCGGTTCTATGCGGTGGAAACCGAACATCGGCGACGCGCCAACGCCCCGCCCTTTGGCCGTTTCGCCGCGATCATCATTTCGAGCGAGGATGCCGACGAAGCCGCCCAGGTCGCCCGGCTGATCGGCAAGTCCGCGCCGGTGATCGACGGGATGCGCGTCTATGGCCCGGCCCCGGCCCCGCTGTCGGTGTTGCGCGGGCGGCATCGGCACCGGCTGCTGATCCACGCCACGCGGCAGGTGGATATTCAGTCCGCGATCCGCGAATGGCTGAGCCAGATCGTGTGGAAATCAGGAACGCGGGTGGCGGTGGACGTCGATCCCTATAGCTTCATGTGATGGAAACGCCCTGCCGCAACCTCTGTGCGCTCGATGCGGCGCGCGCGACCTGTACGGGCTGCGGCCGGACGATCGACGAGATCGTCCATTGGCGCAGCCTGACCGATGCGCAGCGCGCCGCCGTCATGACGCGGGTGCAGGACTTTGCGCCTTCGCCGCGCCCTTCGGCATTTTCGCCGCCTGCGCGTCGAACTGAGCCTTGAGCCGGATCGCGTGATCGCGCATGCCCGATCCATGGGGGGAATAGGCGATGGGGTCGAGCAAAGTGGACGCGGCGGCATAATCACCCCGGAACGCCATAGCCTGCGCAAAATTGAAGCGATAGCTGGGGTTCTGCGGCAGCAGGCTGAACGCCTTGTAAAGACCGTCATAACCAAGATCGGGCATTTTTCCGCCCCGCATGGCATGGTAGCGATAGAAGAGCGCCAGCGGCACGGGATCTTCGGTATCGGCACGATTGGCGCGGACGATTGATGTCAGCGCGGCCCTCCAATCCTCTGCCTCATCACTGTCATTGGCGCGTTCCAGCAGCACTTCCGCACGGACAGCATAGGCGCGCGAGGATTGCGGGTCGATGGCGATGGCGCGGTCAGCCGTGGCGAGCGCGGCGGCCTTGTCCTCGCTCTTCCATTCCGCTTCGGCCAACAAGGCCAGCGCATAGGCACTGTCAGGATATTGCGCCGCGACGGTGCGGATGGCCGCAGTGATAGCAGGCAGATTTTCAGCCTTGGGACGGTGGGTGAGGCGCAACTCTTCCTCGATCAACGCCGCCTGGGCCGGGTCTACCGGGCTGAGCGTGATCGCACCTGTCGTCAACTCCTTGGGCGTCAGCACACTGATGAAATGCCTCTGCCGCATATAGGCCTTCAGATCCTTTTCCAGACCCTCCAGCCCCCCTTCGAAATAGTCGGCCACATCCATGTCTGGCGCGCCCTTTGCGATATCGGTCAGGTAGCGGTTGATCTCCGCCTTGCGGTCGGATTGATGCTGAAAATAATAATGGGTCAGCAGCCAGGCGGTGCCATAATAGCGATCGCCATCGCGCAGGTTGAGACCTTGGGGATCGCGCGCCAAGAGCTGCTTGAGGGGATAGGGTTGACCCAGCACCAGACCCGGCACCCGCGCCATGGGGATATGGCCGAACTCGATCGACCCGTCCTTGGGAAATTTCACGACGGAGAAAAATTCCGCAAAACCTTCTACGAACCAGGCGGGATAGGCCGCCGGGAAATGATGCAGCATGAAATGATGGGTATATTCGTGGAACAATATTTCTTCGGCCCCAACGCCAAATCGCCCATTCTTCGTTTCGCGCGAGAGGAAGGCATAGGCATTGCGGTTGGAGGTCGTGTAATAGCCCCTGAAATTGGGGCTATCCGCCAATTCCTGCACCTTGCGATCGCTGGACAATAGATAGACTTTGACCGGGCTGCCGCGTTGCGGGTCAGTGACGCCATAGAGCCGCCGCAGGAGGAAATCGAACTTCTCCAGCCGCTCGGCAAAGTCTTGCAGCGTCTTGTCCCTGCCCTCGCTATAGACGGTGAAATGATCGGTCCTGGCCTGCCACCAGGTCGCATGTGCGACGCCGGGCAGCGCAAGTATCAGCGCCGCCACCGCCTTCATCCAGAATCGCATCCTACTACCCCCCATGGCCAGCCCCGCCGCCAAAATGGCCGAGTGATATGACGATGGAAAGACCCAATACCCCGCTATCCATCCTTCTCGCGCGCCAGCAACGCTCGTTTGCGGTCCAGCCCCCAGGCATAGCCGCCCAGCGTTCCGTCGCTGCGCAGGACGCGGTGGCAGGGGATGAGAACCGCCAGCACATTGTCTCCGCACGCGCTGCCCGCCGCACGAACGGCTTGCGGGCGACCAATGGCGGCCGCGACCTCGCTGTAGCTGCGGGTTTCGCCCGGCGGGATGGCGCGTAGCGCGGCCCAGACGGCTTGCTGGAAGGCGGTGCCGCACACATCCATGGGCAAATCCGGCATTTCGCCAGGACAATCGACCAGCGTAGCGACAGCCTGCGCCAATCGGTCGAGCGCCGCGTCGGCGGGCTGGAGATCGGCGTTGGGGAAGCGCGCGCGCAATTCCGGCTCGCCTTCCCCAAAGCTGATACGGCACAGGCCGCGCGCCGTCGCCGCGACCAAGAGCGGCCCCAGGCTGCTGTCGATCGTGCGCCAGCAGATCAGCGCGCCGCGCCCGCCATCCTTCCAGGCGCTGGGCGTCATGCCCAAATGCCGGTCGGCGTCGGCATAGGCCCGGCTGGGCGCATTATAGCCCGCCGCATAGATGGCGCTCGTCACGCTGCCGGGCGAATCGAGTGCGGCCTTCAATCGGTCGGCGCGCAGGGCGCGGGCATAGGCGGCGGGGGTCAGGCCGGTTTCGCGCTTGAACAGGCGGTGGAAATGATGCGGGGCATAGCCGACATGGGCGGCGATCGCCTCTAGCCGGGGAGCCTCCTCTGCCGCCTCTATCAGCGCGCGTGCCGCCGCCACGGCGATTCGGTCGCGGCCCACCTCGTCCGGGCGGCAGCGCAGGCAGGCACGAAATCCCGCTGCGCGCGCGGCCTCCGGGTCCGGCAGGAAGCGCATATTCTCGCGCCTGGGATGGCGGGCAGCGCAGCTTGGCTTGCAATAAATGCCGGTGGTGGCGACGCAGCCGACGAAGCGGTCGTCCATGGTGCGGTCGCGCGCAACGAAGGCGGCCCAGCAGGTCGCGTCGTCAGGCATCGGGTCGGCAAGGGCGGTCATCAGGATCATGCCTATGGAATAGACGCTCGTGCTTGGCCATGCTTCCCGCGCCTTGCTTTCAAAACATTGCGGCATTTCCCGATTGCGCCGCGCCCGCCATCCAATATGTATGCGCGCTCCATGATCGCCCTCCTCCGCCGCTTCGCCCTGCTGATCGCGCTATGTGCGCCAGCAATTGCCCATGCCGACCAGCAGGATATCGCTGCGGCGGCGCGCGGGGTGGTGCGGGTGGTTCTGGTCGCGACCGATGGCAGCGAGGCTTATTTCGTCGGCCATGGCAGCGGCCTTGCGGTCGCGCCGGACAAAATATTGACCAACGCCCATGTCGTCGAACTGGCGCGCGAAGAAAAAAATCTCGTGATCGGCGTGATCCCGTCGGAGGGCAAAAAAACCTATGGCGGGCGCATCATCGCCTTTTCGCCGGGCAATGACCTGGCCCTCATCCAGTTGGAGGAAGGCAGCCTGCCGGTCAGCACCTTTTACGCAGGGGCGATATCGGACGGGCAGCATGTCACCGCGATCGGCTATCCCGGCACGGTGGACCGTGCGCAGGGGCTGGGCCTCAAGCAGTTGGTCGAGCCGCTGGCGACGGTGAAGACCAGCGGCAATGTATCGGCAGGGCGTGCGAGCCAGAGCTTCGAGACGGTGCTGCATACGGCACCGCTGGCCGCGGGCAATAGTGGCGGGCCGCTGGTCGATGACTGCGGTCGGGTGCTTGGGGTCAATAGTTTCGGGTCGATATCCGACGGCAGCGACGCGGAATTCGGTTTTGCCGTGTCGTGGCGCGAAATTGCGTCCTTCCTCCGGCAGGCAGGCGTTGCGTCGCTGCGCACCGTCGTTCCCTGCCGGTCGATGGCGGAAGCGGACGCCGCCGAAGCGGCCATCACCCAGCGCGAATCGCAAGTGAGCGAGCAGAAGAACCGCGCCAGCGCCGATGCGCGCGAACAGGCGACGGCGCGCGCGCGCGAAGCGGCCGAACGCGATGTCATCACCGCGCGCGAAAACGCCATGGCAGGGGCAGCGGTGCTGCTGGCGCTGGCGGTATTGGGTCTGGGCGCAGGCGGGCTATTCTACAGCCAGGGCAAGGAAAAGCCCGCCATATGGGGCATTGGCGGCGGCGGCGCGATGCTGTTGGGGGCGTTGGCCTTGTTCGTGTTCAAGCCCAGTTTCGACACGATCGAAGACCGTATGGCGATGCCTCAGGACCAAGGGGTCAGCAGCAATGACGCCTATGCCTGGGCCGGGGACAATATCTGCCGCATCGACCTCCAGCGCAGCCGGCTGACCGTTTCGCAGCCCAATGACATTGGTTTCCACTGGGCCGAAGGCGGCTGCGTCGATGGCGATACGCAATATGTCACGAGTGGTACCAAATGGCAGCGCGCCAGCATCCCTGCACAAAGCAATTTCGTCACCATAAGCGTCTTTGATCCGGCAAGCGGCACTTTGCGCGTGCAGCGCTGGCTGCCCGACATGGAGAACATGGCCAAGGCGCGCGCACTGCTGGGAGACAAGCCTTTTCCCGGCTGTGGCGCAGACCCGGACGCACTGGCGCGCATCGCTACGCTGCAATCGGAGCTAAGTGCGCTGCTGCCCGCCGCGCCCAATGAGCGGATCGTCTATCATTGCCAAAAGGGACGGCTTGCTCCCGCCGAAGCGGCCGAATAGCCGATTCGCGCGGGCAATAAAAACTCAGGCAAATGCCGCGCCTTTCCTACTAATGACGGAATCGCGCACCATGACTTGCATAGTCATAATCGCGCTGCTAACCGGCCCGACAACAAAGGGGGACGGGCGTAACTGCTCCCCTCTCTTTTTGCATGACCGGCACATCACCTGCCAGTAAGTCAATGGAGGACAGCAAGCGCGTGGAGACTAATGGCGGCATACAGGCCAGCCTCAGCGGCCGCTACGCGGTGGCCCTGTTCGATCTGGCCCGCGACGCGAACGCGCTCGACACGGTGGCGGAAAGCCTGTCCGGGTTGAAAGCGGCTATCGCCCAATCCCCTGATTTCAAGGGCCTTATCAACAGCCCCGTGCTGAGCCGGGACGCATCGGGCAAGACGATCGCCGCCGTGGCATCCGCCATGGGCATTGATCCGCTGACGACGAAATTTCTGGGCGTGCTGGCGCAGAACCGTCGCCTCGGCCAACTGCCCGCGGTCATCCGCACCTATGAAACGCTGCTGTCGAATCACAAGGGCGAGGTTCGCGCCGAAGTGACGAGCGCGCATCCGCTCGACGCGCAGCAGATCGCTTCGCTGGCACAAAATCTGCGCGCCCGCGTCGGCCGCACCGTCGCCGTCGATGCCAAGACTGACCCCGCGATCCTGGGCGGGCTGGTCGTCAAGATCGGCAGCCAGATGATCGACAGCTCCATTCGTACCCGTTTGAATAGTCTCGCTATGGCGATGAAAGGCTGAACATGGATATCAACGCCGCAGAAATTTCGAAGGTCATCAAGGACCAGATCGCCAATTTCGGCACCGAAGCGCAGGTTAGCGAAGTCGGTTCCGTTCTGACCGTGGGTGACGGCATCGCCCGCGTCCATGGCCTCGACAACGTCCAGGCGGGCGAAATGGTCGAATTCGCCAACGGGATTCAGGGCATGGCGCTGAACCTGGAAGCCGACAATGTCGGCGTCGTGATCTTTGGCTCGGACAGCGAGATCAAGGAAGGCGACACTGTCAAGCGCACCGGCACCATCGTCGACGTTCCCGTCGGCAAGGGTCTGCTGGGTCGCGTCGTGGACGGCCTGGGCAATCCCATCGACGGCAAGGGTCCGATCGTGTCCGACCAGCGTATGCGCGTCGAGCGCAAGGCGCCCGGCATCATCCCGCGCACCTCGGTCCATGAGCCTGTCCAGACTGGCCTCAAGGCCATCGACACGCTCGTTCCCGTTGGTCGTGGCCAGCGCGAACTGATCATCGGCGATCGACAGACCGGCAAGACCGCCGTCGCGATCGACACCTTCATCAACCAGAAGACCGCCAATGCAGGCGATGACGAGAGCAAGAAGCTCTACTGCATCTATGTCGCGATCGGTCAGAAGCGCTCGACCGTGGCGCAGATCGTCAAGCAACTCGAAGAAAATGGCGCGATGGAATATTCGATCGTCGTCGCCGCGACCGCTTCGGAACCCGCTCCGCTCCAGTATCTCGCGCCCTATACCGGCGTGACGATGGGCGAATATTTCCGCGACAACGGCATGCACGCCGTCATCGTCTATGACGATCTGTCCAAGCAGGCCGTCGCCTATCGCCAGATGTCGCTGCTGCTGCGTCGTCCTCCGGGCCGTGAAGCCTATCCGGGCGACGTCTTCTATCTGCACAGCCGCCTGCTGGAGCGTGCGGCCAAGATGAACAGCGACAATGGTTCGGGTTCGCTGACTGCGCTACCGATCATCGAAACGCAGGCGGGCGACGTGTCGGCCTATATTCCGACCAACGTGATCTCGATCACCGACGGCCAGATCTTCCTCGAAACCAACCTCTTCTACCAGGGCATCCGTCCGGCCATTAACGTCGGCCTGTCGGTGTCGCGCGTTGGTTCCGCCGCGCAGACCAAGGCGATGAAGAAGGTGTCCGGCTCGATCAAGCTGGAGCTGGCGCAATATCGCGAAATGGCGGCCTTCGCCCAGTTCGGTTCCGACCTTGACGCTTCGACCCAGAAGCTGCTCAACCGTGGCGCGCGCCTGACCGAGCTGCTCAAGCAGGCGCAGTTCTCGCCCCTGCCGTTCGAAGAGCAGACCGCGTCGATCTTCGCGGGCACCAACGGCTATCTCGACGGCATCCCGGTCGGCGACGTGAACCGCTACGAAGAGATGATGCTGGGCTATCTGCGCCATGAACATGCCGACGTGCTGGGCATGATCCGCGATACCAAGGATCTGGGCGACGAAGCCAAGAGCAAGCTCAAGGCCGCGCTCGACAGCTTCGGCAAGACGTTTGCCTAACTAAAATCCCTCTCCCTTGAGGGAGAGGGTTGGGTGAGGGTGTGCAACGCCGATGGGGCGGACCACCCTCTCCTAGTTCAACTAGGCGGCAAGCCGCCAAGTTTCACTTGCCTCCCCCTCAAGGGGGAGGGAAATACGGGATTGAGATGGCTAGCCTCAAAGAACTGAAGATCCGGATCGGGTCGGTCAAATCGACCCAGAAGATCACCAAGGCGAAGCAGATGGTCGCCGCCGCGAAGCTGCGCAAGGCGCAGGCCGCAGCGGAGGCCGCGCGCCCCTATAGCAGCCGTCTGGAAGCCGTGGTCGCCAGCTTGGCCTCGAAAATTGCGGGTGGTTCGGGCGAAGGCGCGTCGCCGCTGCTGGCGGGCACTGGCAAGGATGAGGTGCATCTGCTGGTCGTCGCCAACTCCGACCGTGGCCTTGCAGGCGCGTTCAACGCGAACATCGTCAAGGCCGCGCGCGCGAAGGCGGATGCCCTGATCGAGCAGGGCAAGACGGTGAAATTCTACCTGATCGGCCGCAAGGGTCGTCCGGTCATCAACCGCCTCTACCCCGGCGCGATCATGGGTCAATTCGACACGACCGGCGCCAAACAGCCCGGTTATGAGCAGGCGCAGGCGATTGCGACTGAACTGACCACCATGTATCTGGACGGCAAGTTCGACATGGCGCATCTTTTCTATTCGCGCTTCAAGTCGGCCCTCGCCCAGATCCCGACCGAGCAGCAGATCATCCCCGTCAAGATCCCGGCCGATGCCGACCGCAACGCCATCGGCGCGACGGTCGAATATGAACCGAGCGAGGAAGCGATCCTCGACGATCTGCTGCCGCGTAACGTGGCGATCCAGTTGTTCAAGGCATTGCTGGAAAACAACGCATCCGAACAGGGCGCGTCGATGACCGCGATGGACAATGCCACGCGCAACGCCGGCGACCTGATCAACAAGCTGACGATCCAGTATAACCGCAGCCGTCAGGCCGCGATCACCACCGAACTCGTTGAAATCATTTCGGGCGCTGAGGCCCTCTAAGTACACGCACGCAAGGAAGCAGTCATGGCAACCACCAACAATGTAGGCCGCATTTCGCAGGTCATCGGCGCCGTCGTCGACGTGACCTTCCCCGATGCGCTCCCGTTCATCCTCTCGGCGCTGGAAACCAGCAATAACGGCCAGCGGCTGGTACTCGAAGTCGCCCAGCATCTGGGCGAGAACACCGTCCGCACCATCGCGATGGATTCGACCGAAGGCCTGACCCGTGGCCAGGAAGTCACCGACACCGGCGCACAGATCACCGTTCCGGTCGGTCCGGCCACGCTTGGCCGCATCCTCAACGTCGTTGGCGAACCGATTGACGAGCGCGGCCCGGTCGCGACCGACATGCGCTCGCCCATCCATGCCAAGGCACCTGAGTTCGTCGACCAGTCGACCGAAAGCTCGATCCTGGTCACCGGCATCAAGGTTATCGACCTTCTCGCGCCCTACGCCAAGGGCGGCAAGATCGGCCTGTTCGGCGGCGCAGGCGTTGGCAAGACGGTTCTCATTCAGGAACTGATCAACAACATCGCCAAGGGCCATGGCGGTACCTCGGTCTTCGCGGGCGTGGGTGAGCGGACCCGTGAGGGCAATGATCTCTATCACGAGTTCCTCGACGCCGGCGTTATCGCCAAGGATGCCGATGGCAACGCCATTTCCGAAGGCTCCAAGGTTGCGCTGGTCTATGGCCAGATGAACGAGCCTCCGGGCGCGCGTGCCCGCGTTGCCCTGTCGGGCCTGACGATCGCTGAATATTTCCGCGACGTCGAAAACCAGGACGTGCTGTTCTTCGTCGACAACATCTTCCGCTTCACCCAGGCGGGCGCGGAAGTGTCCGCTCTGCTCGGCCGTATTCCTTCGGCCGTGGGCTATCAGCCGACCCTGTCGACCGACATGGGCCAGTTGCAGGAGCGCATCACCTCCACCAACAAGGGGTCGATCACCTCGGTCCAGGCCGTGTACGTTCCCGCGGACGATCTTACCGATCCGGCACCGGCGACCTCGTTCGCGCATCTTGATGCGACGACCGTTCTCAACCGCGCCATTTCGGAACTGGGCATCTACCCGGCGGTCGATCCGCTCGACTCCACCAGCCGCGTGCTGGAGCCGCGCACCGTGGGCCAGGAACATTATGACACCGCCCGCGCGGTCCAGTCGATCCTGCAGAAGTACAAGTCGCTGCAGGACATCATCGCCATTCTGGGCATGGACGAGCTGTCCGAAGAAGATAAGCTGACCGTCGCCCGCGCGCGCAAGATCCAGAAGTTCCTGTCGCAGCCCTTCCACGTCGCAGAAGTCTTCACCGGCATCAGCGGCAAGTTCGTGCAGATCGAAGATACGGTGAAGTCGTTCAAGGCCGTGGTCGAGGGCGAATATGACCATCTGCCCGAAAATGCCTTCTACATGGTCGGCGGCATCGACGAAGCGGTCGAAAAGGCCAAGAAGCTGGCGGCCGAAGCGGCGTAAGCAGAACCTATCTAGCCCTCTCCCGCCTTCGCGGGAGAGGGTTGGGTGAGGGTCTTTCTCTCTTTCTGACAATGAGCGGAAAGATAGAAAGACCCTCACCGACTTTGACTAGGCAGCAAGCTGCCAAGTCTTCGTAGCCTCTCCCGCGAAGGCGGGAGAGGGCAAGAGGATCGAAAACATGGCACTGCATTTTGAACTCGTGACCCCCGAAAAGCTCGTTCGTGCAGCGGATGTGTGGCAGGTCGTAGTGCCGGGCACCGATGGCGACTTCGGCGTGCTGGAGGGCCATGCCCCTTTCATGTCGACCGTGCGCGACGGCAGCATCCAGATCTATGCGTCGGCCGGGTCCACGCCGGAGATTATTCCGGTCCAGGGTGGCTTTGCCGAGGTCAATGAAAAGGGCCTGACGGTGCTGGCCGAAAAGGCGGGCTGAGTCTTCGGTGAGAGCGCGGCGGGCATTGGCCCAGCCGCATGAGGAGGGGCGCTGTTGGCGCCCCTTTTTATTGGCACCCTATGTCCGTCGCAGCGGACGGGCATCGATTGGCCAATGCGCCATTAGCCATTTGTCAAAGTTTCCAATCTATTCACCTTATCCGACACTATCAGACCGGCGACGGTCGCGACTTGCTGGCGGAGACTTATGAGCGCCTTTGGACGGAAAAATGGACCTGCCGCGATCAAGCCCGGCTTTGGCGTCGCCCGACCGATGCACGGCGGCAGCCCCAAGGAGGAGCCGCGCGGCGGCGAACAATTCCCGCCGCTCGACATAGCGTCGCTGCCCGGCGAGAGTTTCGACCCGCTGTCCGCGCCAACCAGCCAGATGCAGCGCAACGCCGATGCGATGATGCGCCTGTCCGACCGCGCCAATGCCGAGCATCTGCCCGACGCCGGACCGCAAGGGTTCGAGGCCAGCGTCCACAAGATCAAGGAGCAGGTGCTGCCCCGCCTGCTGGAGCGGGTCGATCCAGAAGCCGCGGCGACGCTGACCAAGGATGAACTGGCGGAGGAGTTTCGCCCCATCATCCTGGAGGTGCTGGCCGAACTCAAGCTCACGCTCAACCGGCGCGAGCAGTTCGCGCTGGAAAAGGTTCTGGTCGATGAATTGCTGGGCCTTGGTCCGCTTGAAGAGTTGCTGAACGACCCGGACGTGACCGACATCATGGTGAACGGGCCGGACCAGACCTATATCGAAAAAAAGGGCAAGCTGATCATCGCGCCCATCAAGTTTCGGGACGAGGAACATCTGTTCCAGATCGCACAGCGAATCGTCAGCAAGGTCGGCCGCCGCGTCGACCAGACAACGCCGCTGGCCGACGCCCGCCTGCCCGATGGCAGCCGCGTCAACGTGATCGTCCCGCCGCTGAGCCTGCGCGGGACGGCGATCTCGATCCGTAAATTTTCCGCCAAGCCGATCACGCTCGACATGCTGGCCAATTGGGGCGCGATGAGCCCCAAAATGGCGACCGCGCTCAAGATTGCCGGTGCTTGCCGGTTCAACATCGTCATTTCGGGCGGCACGGGTTCGGGTAAGACGACGATGCTCAACGCCCTGTCGAAAATGATCGATCCGGGCGAGCGCGTGCTGACGATCGAGGATGCCGCCGAACTGCGCCTGCAACAACCGCACTGGTTGCCGCTCGAAACGCGCCCGGCCAATCTGGAAGGCAATGGTGCCATCACCATCGGCGATCTCGTCAAGAACGCCCTGCGTATGCGGCCGGATCGGATCATCCTGGGCGAAATTCGTGGCGCGGAATGTTTCGACCTGCTGGCCGCGATGAATACGGGCCATGACGGCTCCATGTGTACGCTCCACGCCAACAGCCCGCGCGAGTGCCTGGGTCGTATGGAAAATATGATCCTGATGGGGGACATCAAAATCCCCAAGGAAGCGATTTCCAAGCAGATTGCCGATTCGGTCGACCTGATCATCCAGGTTAAGCGCCTGCGCGACGGGTCGCGGCGCATCACCAACGTCACCGAAGTCATCGGCATGGAAGGCGACGTCATCGTCACCCAGGAATTGTTCAAATTCGAATATCATGACGAGGATGACAGCGGGAAGATCGTCGGCGAATATCGCTCGATGGGCCTGCGTCCCTACACGCTCGACAAGGCGCGGATGTTCGGCTTCGATCAACCCTACCTGGAAGCCTGTCTGTAAGTTATGATGTTCGGAGGGGTTTTCCCCTCCATTCCCCTTGCGCTCGGCACGGGCGGACGGCACATCAGCCTCTCCCTATAAGAGAGGATCCCCGATGAACCGTCTCGCCCGTACCGCGCTTTTTGCGACCGCCCTTTGCCTCCCCCTCCTGCCGCTGGCCGCCCAGCACGCCGATCATGCCGCGCATCAGGCCGCCGACCCGATCGCCGCCGCCGTAGCCGCACCCAGCCGGACCCCGGCCAATGTCGCGCGCGATCAATATCGCCATCCAGCCGAAACGCTGGCTTTCTTTGGCGTCACCCCGACCCAGACGGTGGTGGAATATAGCCCCAGCGGCGGCTGGTATTCCGAAATCCTCGCGCCGCTGCTGCGCGATCATGGGCGCTTCTACGCGCTCCAACCGAGCGGCCGCTATCTCGATGGCTACAAGACTTTCCTCGCCGCCAAGCCGGCCGTCTATGACAAATTGACTCTGGTCGCTTATCCAGAAGAGACGGCGACGATTCCCGCAGGCAGCGTGGACACGGTGCTGACCTTCCGCAACGTTCATAATATGGTGATGGCGGGCAATGAGGCCGCGACCTTCAAGGCCTTTTTCGCGATGCTGAAGCCCGGCGGCACGCTGGGCGTGGTCGACCACCGTCTGCCTGAAGATCGCGACAGCGCGCTGGAAAAGAGCAGCGGCTATCTCAAAGTCTCGACCATCAAGCGGATTGCGCAGGAGGCAGGCTTTGAATTTGTCGAGGCGTCGGAGGTGAATGCCAACCCCAAGGATACCGCCGACTGGGCGAAGGGCGTGTGGACGTTACCACCCGGCCTCAGCCAGAAAGAGGTCGATCGCGACAAATATCTCGCCATCGGCGAAAGCGATCGGATGACGCTCAAATTCCGCAAGCCCGCTGCATAAGCCTTTCCTGACCAAGTCCGGTTGCGTCATCGCGCGACCGGGCTAAGGCGGGGACGTGACCCTTGCCGCCCGCCCCCACCGCCCGCTCCTGGCCATCGGCCTGCGCCTGACCGCCGTAATCTGCCTGTCAGCGATGTTCGTGACGGTGCGGATCGTCGATCAGCGCGGCGTCCATATCGTCGAATCGCTCTTCTATCGGCAGGCGCTTGCCCTGCCCTTCGTGATCGCCTGGCTTGCTATGTCCGGCGGACTGGGCGCGGTGCGGACGCAGCGGATCGGCGTGCATGCCAGCCGGATGCTGCTGGGCATGACCGGCATGTTGCTCAATTTCCTGTCCTATATCCTGCTGCTGCCTGCCGAAGCCGCGACGATCGGCTTCACCATGCCGATTTTTGGCACAATCCTGTCGGCGCTGATCCTGCGCGAAGCTACAGGCGTGCATCGCTGGAGCGCAGTGCTGATCGGCTTTGTCGGCGTGCTGGTGATGATCCGGCCCGAAGCCGGGCATTTCCCGATGCAGGGTGTCGCCGTGGCAATCGTTGCCGCGATCGTGACCGCCAGCGTCAGCCTGGTGCTGCGCGCGCTGGGCCGCACGGAAAATGCCGGCGTGGTCGTATTCTGGTTTACGACGCTGTCGATGATCCCGCTGGGCATCGCCATGCCCTTCTTCGCGCAGAGCCATGATCCGCTGACATGGGGGCTGTTGCTGCTGATCGGCTGCGTCGGCGGGATCGCGCAGTTGTGCCTCACCGCATCGCTGCGCTGGGGGCCGGTGTCGGTGGTGCTGCCGATGGATTATAGCGCGATCATCTGGACCACGCTGCTGGGCGTCGCGATCGGCGAGGATTGGCCGATGATTACGACCTGGATCGGGGCGAGCCTGATCATCGCCAGCGGACTTTACATTGCCTGGCGCGAACATCGCCGCGCCAGGCGACCCGTCGTCAGTTCAGCAGTTCCGCATCCAGACTGATATCAGCCTTCAACAGCTTGGAGATGGGGCAATTCGCCTTGGCTTTGCCCGCCAGTTCCTGGAACGTCGCATCGTCGGTGCCGGGGATGGTCGCCTTGAGCGTCAGATGGCTGGCCGTCACGGCAAAGCCGTCATCCTGCTTTTCCAGCGTCACGACGGCATTGGTTTCCATCTTGTCCGCCGTCAGCCCGGCCTCTCCCAGAATCAGCGACAGCGCCATGGTGAAACAGGAGGCGTGGGCAGCGGCGATCAGTTCTTCGGGATTGCTGCCCGGCACACCTTCAAAGCGCGTGGCAAAACCATAGGGATAGGCTTCAAGCGCGCCGCTTTGGGTCGAAATGCTGCCCTTGCCGTCCTTAAGACCGCCACTCCAGGCCGCAGAACCGCTACGATTGATCTTCATCGTGTCACTCCTCTTGTGTCAGCCATGGAACCCCAGCCCGCCCGCATGGTTGCATTTATATAGCGACATTATGTGAGGAGAGTGACGATGGCCGAACTGGCTATGCACAATCGCGGCGACCTGATCGCATCGGACCGGGTCGAGGGCACCACGGTCTTTAACAAACAAGGTGAGAAACTCGGCAAGATTTCCAATTTCATGGTCGACAAGAAGAGCGGACAGGTGCGCTATGCCGTCCTGTCGTTCGGCGGCTTTCTGGGCATGGGGGAAGATCATTATCCCCTGCCCTGGTCGATGCTCGACTATGATGTCGCGCAGGGCGGCTATGTCGTGGAACTGGACAAGGCCGTGCTCGACGATGCGCCCCGCTATGCCGATGAGCAGCGGCCCGAATATGATGATGGCTATGGCCGCAACGTCTATCAATATTATGGGCTGATCTATCCCTGGTAGGTCCGGGGCGTTCGATATCCTCCGGGAGGCGTGTGACCAGCCAGTCATGCGCCTCTTTTCCTATTTGGCATCGCCCATCCCTAAGCCGAAAGGCGAGAAGCTCTGATTGTCGGCCTGCTATTTTTCATTCTTTGTCTACTTATAGAGTTGAGATAAGAGGGGGCAGGAGTTACAGATGACCGACCAACGACCGATCGATTTGCACCATGGCCGCGCCGACACGCCGCGCATCGACATCGCCGCCAGCATCGAAAAGGTGCGCGATGTTTTGCAGGATCTGCGGTTCGGCTCGATCACGCTGACCGTGCATGACGCCCGCGTGGTGCAGATCGACGTGACGGAAAAGACCCGCCTCACCGCCTGACAACAGGGTGGGGCATCTCCACGGGCTCGTGAAGCCCGACCTATCGGCCATGACCGGACCACCGGAATCGCCGCGATCACACATCCACCGGACATCCGGACATAAAGGGGATATTTATGATTGCGCGTTTCCTGTTGCTCGCCAGCGTGGCGAGCGCTTCCATCATCGTGCCTGCCGCCCATGCGCAGACGCAAGCCCCGGACGCGGCACCGGACCAGTCCGACGCCGAGGCGCAGCGGGTGCGCGGCGACGTGATCGTGGTCACGGCGCGGCGTCGCCAGGAAACGGCGCAGGAAGTGCCGCTCGCCATCTCGGTCATCCGGGGCGACAGCATCGAATCCACCGGCAATTTCAATATCGTGAAGCTGCAGCAACTCGCGCCGACGTTGCAGGTCTACACCACCAACCCGCGCAACACATCGGTCAACATTCGCGGCCTGGGCGTGCCGTTCGGCCTGACCAGCGACGGGTTCGAACAGGGCGTCGGCATCTATGTCGACGATGTCTATAATTCGCGCGTCGCCGCTGCGACATTCGATTTCCTGGACGTGGCACAGGTCGAAGTCCTGCGCGGGCCGCAGGGCACGCTCTATGGCAAGAATACCACCGCCGGCGCGATCAACATCACGACCAACCAGCCGACCTTCGATTTCGAAGGCCGCGCCGAACTGACCGTCGGCAATCTCAACTATAAGCAAGCCAAGGCCGCCATATCCGGCCCGCTGTCCGACACGATCGCCGCGCGGATCGCGATCGCATCGACCAGTCGGCGCGGCACATTGTTCAACACCACCAGCGACCGTTGGATCAACGAGCAGGACAATCTGGGAATTCGCGGCCAGTTGCTGTTCAAACCGAATGAAGACCTCAGCATCACCCTGTCGGGCGATTACAGCAAGCAGGACCCGGAAGGATTCGGCACCGCCTTCGTGCGGGTCGGCCGCACCCAGCGCGCGCTCAACCGGCAATATGACGCCCTGGTTGCCGCGATCAACGCCGCCAATCCCGGCCGCAACTATACGCCCAGCCGCAATGTCTATGATCGGTTGACCGATCTTGATTCCAGCCTGAACGCCGGCAACAAGATTGGTGGCGCATCGCTGAAGGTGAATTGGGATCTGGGCGCAGGCAAGTTCACCTCCGTCACCGCCTGGCGGTTCTGGGACTGGAAGCCGGAAAATGATCGCGACTTTACCGGCCTGTCGATCGTGTCCCGATCGCAAAACCCCTCGCAACAGGACCAATATAGCCAGGAATTTCGCTACAGTCAGGAAGGCGACCGGATCGACTTCGTCGTCGGCCTGTTCGGCTTCAAACAGCGGATCGACACCCAAGGCACGGAACAGCAGGGTGCCGACGCCAGCCGATGGAACCTGACCGGGGCGCTGGCGAACGACCCCAGCGTGCTGCAAGGCCTGACCGCCAGCAACACGCAATATCTCAAGAGCGACAGCGCCGCGCTGTTTGGCCAGTTGAGCTGGAAAATAACCGACGCCCTCACCATCCAGCCGGGCGCGCGCATCAACTATGACAAGAAGTCGGGCTTCTACGAGCGCGTGGTGACCAACGGACAGGGCCAGCTCATCAGTTGCTCCCCGACCCCGGCCGCCGGATCAGTGCTGGCCGCGCAGTGCGGCGTCTACCAGCCGCAGGTCAGTGCGCCATCGGACAGTGCCTGGAACTTCACCTACGACTTCAACCTGAACTACAAGTTCGCGCGCGATGTCCTCGCCTATGCGACCTATGCCAAGAGCTTCAAGACGCTGGGCATCAACCAGAATGGCTTGCCGCTCAACGCCGACAACAGCGTGAATTACGACGCCGGGACGGTGAAGCCGGAATCGGTCAACCATTATGAAATCGGCCTCAAGACCCAGTTGTGGGGTCGTCGGGCGACCTTCAACCTCTCCGCCTTCCGTACCGACATCAGGAATTTCCAGGCGACGGTGAATGGCGGCCAGTTCGGCACGGTGCGCGGCTACCTCGCCAACGCGGGCAAGGTCCGGTCGCAGGGCATCGAAGCTGACTTCAAGATCACACCAAGCGATCGCTTCAGCGCCTATGCGAACGGCGCCTATACGGATGCGAAGTATAAGAAATTCACCAACGCACCCTGCCCGCCCGAATTGTCGGGCGGCACGCTTCAGCCCGCCAGTGCAACGCCTGATTATTCGCAAGCCGGTGTCCCCGGCGCTCTGAGCCCCCGCCAGTGCGATATTTCGGGGCAGGAACTGCCGGGCGTATCCAAATGGGCTTTCTCCTACGGCGCGGAGGTCAATGCGCCGGTCACGCTGCTGGCAAAGGAGGGCCAAGCCTATCTCGGCGTCGATGGCAATTATCGGTCGCGCTGGAACTCCAACGCGTCGCCTTCGGTCTATACCGAAGTGAAGGGCTATGCGCTCTCCAACGTCCGTGCGGGCTTCCGGGGTGAGGGCTTCGATGTCTTCGGCTGGGTCCGCAATGCCTTGGACGTCAACTATATCGAAACATTGCAGGTCGCGCCGGGCAATACCGGCCTAATCGCGGGCCAGCCGGGTGATCCGCAAACCTGGGGCGGCACGATCAAATTCTCCTTCTGACAGGCTCCCACCCTGCGGGTGCGATTCCCTGGATCGCACCCGTTTCTTTGCGCATTTGCGGCCCGGCCCAGGGTGGGGTAGAGCGCACCCATGTCCACGACCTTCACAATCGACACGGCGACCAGCCGCGCCACGCCCACCCCGGCCCCTATGAAGCGGCTGACCGTGCCCGCTATCCAGCGGCGCAAGTTCGAGGGCAAGACGACCGAGCCGCTGGTGATGCTGACCGCTTATACCGCGCGGCAGGCGCAATTGCTCGATCCGCATTGCGACATGCTGCTGGTCGGCGATTCGCTGGGGCAGGTCATCTATGGCCTGCCATCCACGCTGGCCGTCACGCTCGACATGATGTGCGCCCATGGCGCCGCCGTCGTGCGCGGCAGCTATCATAGTGTCGTCATCATCGACATGCCCTTCGGCAGCTATGAAGCCTCCCCGCAGCAGGCCTTCGCCAGCGCCAGCCGCATCATGGCGGAAACCGGCGCGGCGGCGGTCAAGCTGGAGGGCGGGCAGGCCATGGCGGAAACGATCAGCTTCCTTGGCCAGCGCGGCATCCCGGTCATGGCGCATATCGGGCTGACGCCGCAGGCGGTGAATGCGCTGGGCGGCTATGGCGCACGCGGCAAAAACCAGCAAGAACATGCCAAGATCATGGCCGACGCGCGCGCCGTCGCCGATGCCGGTGCCTTCGCTATGGTACTGGAGGGGGTGATGGAGGAACTGGCCGTCGCCATCACCGACAGCGTCGATGTGCCGGTGATCGGCATCGGCGCGTCCGCCCATTGCGACGGGCAGGTGCTGGTGACGGAGGATATGCTGGGCATGTTCGAGCGCGTCCCCCGTTTCGTGAAGCGATTCGACACTATCGCGCAAAGCATCGACAGTGCCGCCCAGCGTTACGCCGCCGATGTGCGCAGTCGCGCCTTTCCCACCGAAGAACAGGTCTATCGCCCGAAAAAGTGATTTGCCTGTGGCATAAGCGCCGCTATTGATCGCGCCTTCTGCCCTCACATATTTCTGATCCATGCCCCGGAGAATGCAGTGGCCCTGACGCCGCAAAATAGTGAAGCCTTCATGCGTGAAGTTGATGAAGCCGTCCGGCAGGACCAGCTCACGTCCTTCTGGCAGCGCTATGGCCGCGTGCTTCTTGTCGTGCTGGTGCTGGGCCTCGCGGCTTTCGGCGGCTGGCTCTATTGGCAGCAGCATCAGCAAAGCCAGTCGCAGGCCGTGTCCGAAGAGATGGACGCGGTGTTGGCGACAGCCGCTGGCGGCAGTGAACCGGACGCCAAGCAGCTTGACGCGCTGACCAAGGCCGACCAGCCCGGCTATCGCGCGTCGGCCCAGTTGCTCAAGGCCGGTATCGCCGCGCGCAAGGGCGACAATAAGAACGCGATCGCTCTTTATGCCGCCATGGCGGCCGACACCGCGTTGGACCAGCCCTATCGCGATCTGGCGCTGATCCGCCAGACCGCGCTCGAATTTGAAGCGCTCAAGCCCCAGCAGGTGGTCGATCGCCTCAAGCCGCTCGCCGTTGAGGGCGCGCCCTGGTTTGGCAGCGCAGGCGAACTGGTCGCCATCGCCTATGCCAAGATGGGCAAGACCGACCTTGCCGGGCCGATGTTCGCCGCGCTTGCCAAGGACAGCAATGTGCCGCAGTCGATCCGTTCACGCGCGCGTCAGATGGCAGGCGTCATGGGGATCGACGCGGTGGAAATACCGGCCGAGCCGACGGAAGGGTAACGAGCAAATGGGACAGCATAAGATGAAGAGATTTGCGCCCATGGGCCGCGCCCTGACGCTCACTGCCCTGATCGTGATGGTCGCTGGTTGCGGCGTCATCGGTGGTAAAAAGGGTGGACCCAAGACGCCGGTGGTCGGCAATCGCGTGTCCATCCTGAGCAGCGAGCAGGGCGTCGAGGTCGAACCGAGCCTGGCCGATGTTCAGGTCACCCTGCCCGCTCCCGCCGTCAATGACAGTTGGTCGCAGCCGGGCGGCGATCCGTCCAAGGCGATGGGCCATGTCGCGCTGGGCGGTTCGCCAACGCAGGTGTGGACAGCATCCATTGCTGGCAGTTCCCCGCAGGCCCGGCTTGCAGCCGCGCCCGTCGTGTCGGACGGCAAGCTGTTCGTGACCGATGCGGGTGCGCATGTCATTGCGTTCGATGCCACCAGTGGGTCGAAATTGTGGCAGACTGACCTGCCCGCGGAAGGCAAGGGCAATGGCCGTTCGTTGTTCGGCGGCGGCGTCAGTGCCATCGGCGACCGGGTATTTGCCAGCACCGGCCTTGGCGACGTCTTCGCGCTCAATGCGGCGGATGGCGCGGTTATCTGGAAGAAGCATCTGGCCGGGCCGCTGCGTGGCGCGCCGACGCTGGAAAATGGCCATGTCTATGTGATGGGTCAGGACAATCAGGTTTTCGCGCTGAACCAGAGCGATGGCGAAACCCAGTGGACCGACAGCGGCACCTTGCAGGTTACGGGGATCTTCGGCGTTGCCGCCCCCGCCGCCGCGCAGGGCACGGTGATCGCTGGCTATAGTTCGGGCGAAATCAACGCCTATCGCTACGAAAATGGTCGTACGCTTTGGAGCGACGCCCTGTCGCGCACCAGCATTTCAACGGCCGTAGCGACGCTGACCGACATCGACGCTGATCCGGTTATCGACCGTGGCCGTGTTTTCGCGATCGGCCAGGGTGGCCGCATGGCCTCCTATGAACTCACCAGCGGTCAACGCCTGTGGGAAATCAATATTGCGGGCATCTCGACTCCCTGGGTCGTGGGCGAATGGGTATTTGCCGTGACCAGCGATGCGCGCCTGCTCTGCGTCGCCCGCGCGACCGGCAAAATCCGCTGGGTCAGCCAGTTGCGCCGCTGGCAGAAGGAAAAGAAGAAGGACAAGGCGATCCGCTGGACCGGGCCGGTGCTGGCGGGCGGGCGCCTGATCGTCGTATCGACGCGCGGCCAGATCGCCTATGTCGATCCAACGACCGGCGTCGTGCAATCCGAAGTGGACATGAAACGCTCCATGTCGCTTTCGCCGGTTGTCGCCAACAATATGCTCTATGTGCTGGCGGATGACGGGAAACTGACGGCGTTCCGCTAAACCGAATATTCGTGCTAAGCCATGCTCCTGCGAAGGCAGGAGCCCAGTTCCTCCGCTTTTGGACTGGGCTTCTGGCTTCGCAGGAGCATTGCGTTTTTTAGATAAGAAGGAAACGGGCCTCCATGCTGCCCATCGTAGCCATTGTCGGGCGGCCCAATGTGGGCAAGTCCACCCTGTTCAACCGCCTGATCGGCAAGAAGCTCGCGCTGGTCGATGACCAGCCCGGCGTTACCCGCGACCGGCGCGAGGGCGAGGCGCATCTGCTCGGCCTCGACTTCACCATCGTTGATACCGCCGGTTATGAGGATGAGGACGCCAACAGCCTGCCCGGCCGGATGCGGATGCAGACCGAAGCGGCCGTCGAAAACTGCGACGTCGCCTTATTCATGATCGACGCGCGGGCAGGGATAACGCCGCTGGACGAGGAAATCGCCCGCTGGCTGCGCGCCAATGATGCGCCGGTCATCCTGGTCGCCAACAAGGCGGAAGGCAAAGCCGCCGACGATGGGGTGATGGAATCCTTCAGCCTGGGACTGGGCGAGCCTGTCCCCTTTTCGGCCGAACATGGCCAGGGCATGGCCGATCTGTTCCAGGCGCTATTGCCCCATGTCGAGCGCGAAGGCGATGAACCGTTCGAACGGGAATTTTACGAGGATGACGAGAGCGCACCGCTCAAGCTCGCCATCGTCGGCCGCCCCAATGCGGGCAAGTCCACGCTGATCAACCGACTGCTGGGCGAAAACCGCCTGCTGACCGGGCCGGAAGCGGGCATCACCCGCGACAGCATCGCCGTCGACTGGATGTGGACCAGCCGCGAGGGCGTGGAGCGCCCAGTCCGCCTGATCGACACGGCCGGAATGCGCAAGCACGCCAAGGTACAGGACAAGCTGGAAAAGCTGGCCGTCACCGACGGCTTGAACGCTGTGAACTTTGCCGAAGTCGTGGTGCTGCTGCTCGATTCGACGCGCGGACTGGAAGCGCAGGATCTGCGCATCGCCGACAAGGTGCTGGAGGAAGGGCGTGCGCTCGTCGTCGCGCTCAACAAATGGGATACGGTCGAACATGGTTCGGCCCTGTATCAGGGCATCAAGAAAGCGCTGGACGACGGGCTGGCGCAGGTGCGCGGCGTGCCGATCATGACCGTGTCGGCGGCCACCGGCAAGGGGCTGGACGACCTGATCCATGTCGCGTTTGAAACGCGCACCGCCTGGTCGCAGCGCGTGTCCACGGGCGTCCTCAACCGCTGGTTCGAAACCGCGCTGGAGGCCAACCCACCGCCAGCGCCGGGCGGCAAGCGGATCAAGCTGCGCTACATCACCCAGAACAAGACCCGCCCGCCGACCTTCGTGCTGTTTGGCACGCGGCTGGATGATCTGCCTGAAAGCTATCGCCGCTATCTGGTGAACGGCATAAGGCGGGAACTGGGCTTTGGCGCCGTGCCCGTCCGCCTGACGCTGCGGAGCGCCAAGAATCCCTATGCCAGCAAATGAGCCGGTGTCGGTCAACGCGCGCGGCATGAAATGCCCCTGGCCCGTGCTGCGCGCGGCACGAGCCATGCGCGGGGCGGATGCAGTGTTGGTGGAGGCTGACGATCCTATCGCGCCTGCCGAATTGGCCGCGCTGGCCAAGGCCCAGGGCTGGAGCTTCGAAGCACTTGACGAGGATCGGTTTTCACTACGTCGCACGGGCTGATGCCCACCCGATTTTAACCGCCTGTTTACATGCCTGCTCTATTTCCACAGGGTAGCCTAAGGAGCGGTGCGCGTGCCCCATCAAGAGACCGATCTGGTCAACTGGACCGAATTTACCCGGACCCGGAATGAACTGGGTGCGGCTTTTCCACGGATATTGGGCTATTTTCGCGAAGATGGCGTCAAGTCGATTCAGGCGATTGAGGAGGCGTTCCGCGCCCGCAAAGCCGTCGCCTTGGTGACCCCCGCGCATACGCTCAAGGGGGAATCGGCGCAGTTCGGTGCCTATCGCTTGAGCGCGATGGCCGAGGAGATCGAGATGGTCGCGCGCCGCTGCGTCGAGACCCGTGAACAGCCCGACGAATTGATCGAGACCGTCGTCGCGCTGCGCCCTTGCTTTACCGAAACGCTCGCGTTGCTGGATCGCGATGCCAACCCGCTCGTGGCGCGCCGTCCCGTCACCTTTGGCCGCCGTACCGAAACACCCGCGCAAGGTTTTGGCCGCGCCATCTGATATTGCGTATTGAAATAAAACTCATCATGCCCCCATATGGGGGATATGACACGCTTCTCCCTGCTCGATCTCGTCCCCGTCCGCGAAGGCGACAGCATCGCCGCCGCGCTTGCCAACACGGCTGACCTCGCCGCCCATGCCGAAAGGCTGGGCTATCACCGCTTCTGGGTCGCCGAACATCATGGCATGGCGGGCATCGCATCGGCCGCGACGTCGGTCGTGCTGGCGCATATCGGTCAGGCGACATCGACGATCCGCATCGGCGCGGGCGGCATCATGCTGCCCAATCATGCCCCTTTGCTCATCGCCGAACAATTTGGTACGCTTGACGCGCTGTTTCCCGGTCGGATTGATCTCGGCCTTGGTCGCGCACCAGGTTCCGACCAGCGGGTGGCGCAGGCGATCCGGCGCACGCTTGTCGGCGGGGCGGATAATTTCCCGCGCGACGTGATGGAGATACAGGCCTATTTCGCCGCCGACGATCGACTGGGCATCCAGGCGACACCCGGCGCAGGCGCGAATGTGCCGCTCTGGATTCTGGGCTCCAGCCTCTATGGCGCGCAACTCGCCGCTGCGCTCGGCCTTCCCTATGCTTTTGCCTCCCATTTCGCGCCGGCCGCGCTGGACGAGGCCGTCGAAATTTACCGGCGCGACTTCCGTCCCTCGGCCCAGTTGAAGGAGCCTTATGTGATGGCGGGTTACAATGTCTTCGCCGCCGACAGCATGGCCGATGCGCAATTGCTCGCCAGTTCGATGCAGCAGGCGTTCGTGCGGCTGCGCACCGGCCAGCCGGGCAAGCTCCAGCCCCCGGTGCCGGATTATTACGACATGCTCCCGCCTCAGGCGCAGGCGATGCTGGCCGATGTGCTGAGCGCGTCGAGCATTGGTACGCAAGCCGATGTCGAACGGGATCTGGCCGCCTTCCTGCGCCGCACGCGGGCCGACGAGTTGATCCTGACCGGGCAGATTTTCGATCCCGCTGCCCGCAAGCACAGCTTCGCCATCGCCATGGCGGCGGCGCAGGCGATTACCACCCCCGAACCCGTATTATAGGCGACCGCCGCTCAGCAGGGCCGCGGCACGGGGTGCGACCCTGCTGAGCAACCTCCCCAGGATGATCACGACGCCCAGCACCAGCAAGGGCTGCAGGATCAGATAGACGGGATATAGTGGCGATCCCATGCGGCCGGTCAGCTTGCCCAAAAGCGGGCCGCCGAGCCAGATCAGGACCAGATGCGCGCAAAAGAGCAGAAAGACATAAGGCTCGATCCGCAGGAGCAACAAGCGCGCCCTGCCCCCCGCCAATATCCAGGCAATCCGCCAGAAGGCGATCACGGCCGCAAGGCGCGCGGCCAAATCCAATCCCCGCAATGCCAGGACAGCATCGCTGTCAGCCAGCATAATGGCGCGATAGAGTTGCGCGCCCATCAACAACGCAAAGGGCAGCAGCGCCAAGACCAGGGGCCAGCGAAGTATCCGCTCTTCCCAAGCACCCCGACGCGCCAATATGCCCAGGGTGAAGAAGAAGAGGATGGACGCCCGCATCAGCACCGGCGGGCCTAGCCCTGTGACATGGCAGGCCGCCGCGACCAGCGCTATGCACGCCAGCGCCCAGCCCGGTATGCGCACCAGCAACGGCGCGGCGACCATGCATAAAAACAGATCGCGCAGGAAAGGCATCTGAACATTGATGTGCGGATTGCGGGTCACGACCAGCATTTCGTCGATGACCCACCAGATCGTCTTGGGGACCGGAGCGGACAGGCCGAGCGTCAGCGCAGCCCCCGACACCAGCAGGATCGCGATGCCATTCCACAGGATCATCGGCAGCAGGATCGTCCGCGCCTTGCGTCGGACATGCCCGCTCCAGTTGCGCACGCCGCTCGACCCCGCCACCAGCCAGCCCGATATCAGCCCCAGCAACGGCACCGCGCTGCGCCCGAACAGTTCCATCAACAACCAGCGCAGATTTTCCTGTGCCGTTCCGCGCAATGCGTCGAGCGCCGCCCCGTTCAACCCCGTCCAGGCATGAACATAGACCACGCCCAAAATGCAGATGACTCGCGCTATGGCGATGGCGTCGGAGCGCTGCGCTTCATGGTCCGCAATCGTTTCGGGCACGAAAATATCCTGTAGTGGCCAGGGCTCAATGCCCGACATCTCGTCCTGTTCCCAAACATCAGACCCATCCATTTTGGATGGATGACTAGCCCTTGTTAAGACGCCATGGCGCATTCTGTCGGATCAGGCCATGTTGAAAGGGATGAATAAGCCAATATTTACCTTCGCCGCCTAGACATCCTGTGTTTGCCGGAAGTCTTTCCGGGCCAAGGGATGACAAAGGCCATGACCCATATGCCGGGTGCGCATCAATTCACGCCGACCGCGGCACCTGCTTCCCTTGCCAACGCGCAGTCGATGGGCATGGTGTTCCAGATCGCCGGTTCCAGTTCGAAAATTCTCCTTGATCCGCAACGGCTTGCCATATTGGGCCAAGATGCCGATCCCTGCACGGCGATGGCGGGCCAGGTCGGCAGCCAGGTCAAGATGCGCGTCGGCTCGGTCTGGCTGGTCGCCAGCGTCCGCGCGATGGTGCTGGACCAAGCCAGCCAGAGCATCGTCGCCGACATCGACTTTCTGGGCGAGGGTGACGAGGAAAAGCTGACCGGGCGCATCTTTCACTTCCGGCGCGGCGTCACCCGCTATCCCACCCCCGGCACCGAGATTTTCCCGGTGTCGAGCAAGGATATGCAACAGATTTACGCCGCCGATGACCGGCCGCATGTCCAGATCGGCACCGTCTATCCCACCACCGACACGCGCGCTGCGCTCTATGTCGATCAGATGCTGGGCAAGCATTTCGCGCTGCTCGGCTCCACTGGCACCGGCAAATCGACCAGCGCCGCGCTGATCCTCCATCGCATCTGCGACCTGTCGCCCATGGGGCATATCGTGATGATCGACCCCCACGGCGAATATGGCGCGGCCTTCGCAGCCAATGGCGCGGTGTTCGACATCAGCAATCTGGCGCTGCCCTACTGGCTGATGAATTTCGAGGAACATTGCGAGGTGTTCGTCACCTCATCCGGCTCGGAACGGACGGTCGATTGCGACATTCTCGCCAAATGCCTGCTCGCGGCCCGCATGAAGAACCGGCTGGCCGAGCAGATTGGCCGCCTGACCGTCGATTCGCCGATCCCCTATATGCTCTCCGATCTCACCACCATTCTCCAAAATGAGATGGGCAAGCTCGACAAGGGCACCGGCGCGCTGCCCTATATGCGGATCAAGACCAAGATTGACGAGATCAAGGCCGACCCCCGCTACAGCTTCATGTTTTCAGGGATGCTGGTCGCCGACACGATGCAGGACTTTCTCGCGAAGATTTTCCGCCTGCCCTCGGACGGCAAGCCGATTTCAATCATCGACGTCTCCGCCATCCCGTCGGACATCACGTCGACCGTCGTGTCCGTGCTGTCGCGGCTGGTGTTCGACTATGCCATCTGGGCGCGCGACGAACCGCAACGGCCGATCCTCCTCGTCTGCGAGGAAGCCCATCGCTACATCCCCAATTCGACCAGCGGCAACGGCCAGGCGGTGCGCAAGATATTGGAGCGGATCGCCAAGGAAGGCCGCAAATATGGCGTCAGCCTCGGCCTCATCACGCAGCGCCCGTCTGACCTGGCCGAAGGCGTGCTGTCGCAATGCGGCACCATCATCGCCATGCGCCTAAACAACGACCGCGATCAGGCCTTCGTCAAGGCCGCCATGCCCGAAGGGGCGCGCGGTTTCCTTGATTCGATCCCCGCGTTGCGCAACCGCGAGGCGATCATCTGTGGCGAGGGTGTCGCCGTGCCGATCCGCGTCGCGCTCGACAATCTGGAAGAACATCGCCGCCCTGCGTCCGGCGACCCCAGTTTTACCGCTCTTTGGCGGCAGTCAGGCGACGAAGAGGCCATCCTCGACCGCACCATCACCCGCTGGCGCAACCAAGGGCGGTAATTATCCGGTTGGCGCGATGCGCCCGGCGGGTTCAGCGTCGCTGTTTACCGTTTCCCGGCATTCCTCTTCATGCACCGGCACCAGCAGCTTGGCCTTGCGCCAGCCGCCATGGGCATAGACCAGATAGGCCAGCAACAGCGAGACGAACGACCCGGCCGGAAAACTGAACCATAACGCATCGGCACCGATCCGGGGATAAGCGAGATAATAGAAGCCGATCCGCACCGCGAACAGGGTGAAGATCAGGATGATCAGCGGCTTTATCACCACGCCATTGGCGCGCATCACCCCGAACAGGATCATGGTGCAGCCAAAGGCGATGAAGCTCCAGCTTACCCGCAATTGCATATGCCACGCTTCGGCGATCACGGCGTCATTGTCGCCCAGAAACAGCCCCAGCAATGGCGCGTGGAAGGTCAGCATCACCGCGACCATCGTGCCGGTGATCAGCAACTGATAGCCGATGCCATAGCCGGTGATCCGGCTGATCCGGTCCCACCGCCCCGCGCCCACATTCTGCGCCGCCATCGCGCTGACCGCGCCGCCCATCGCCATGGCAGGCATCTGGAGATAGGTCCAAAGCTGCTGCGACGCGCCATAGGCCGCCGTCACCAGCAGCCCTTCGCGGTTGACGAGGCCGATCATCACCAGGCCCGACGCCGACATGACGATCATCTGGAGGCCCATGGGCAGTCCCTTGCCCAACAGCACGCGCAATTGCGCGGCAGCCGGGCGCAAATAGGCCAGTTCCACCCCGCGCAGCCGCAGTGGCAGATCCTTGGCATAGGTATAGGCGATGATCCCGATCAGGCTGACGAAACCCGCCATGGCCGTTGCCGTCGCCGATCCCGCAATCCCCATGGCCGGGAATGGCCCCAGCCCCAGGATCAGCACGGGATTGAGGATCAGGTCCACCTTAACGCTGACGATCATGAAGATGAGCGGCGTGCGCGCATCGCCCACGCCGCGCAGCCCCATCATGATCATGACGGATAAGAGGGTCGCAGGCATGGCGATGAAGATCACGCGCAGATAGACGAGCGCCATGGCATAGGCTTCGGTCGGCGTCGCCAGCAGCCGCAGCAGCGCGGGCGCGCCCACCCAGCCCAGGATCGAGACGACAAGCGCCAGCCCCATACAGAAACCGACCGCCGACCCGAAAGCACGGCGCGCCGCATCCATATCGCGCCGCCCCATGGCCTGACCGATCATCACCGTGGACGCCATGCCGAAGCCGAAGACGACCGAGAACATGAGGAACATGATGATATTGGCGTTCGCCGTCGCCGCCAGCGCCTGTGGCCCCAGAAAGCGCCCGACCCAGATGGCGTTGATCGAGCCATTGAGCGACTGAAGGATGTTGGAGGCCAATGTGGGCATCGCGAACAGCATCAGCGTGGACGCGATCGGCCCTTGCGTCAGGTCTTTTCCGCCCGTGTTGCCTGCCGCCATGCTCATTCCCCAATCCCACCAACGCCTTGGAGAAGATTCCCCGCCCCGTTCGCCCTGAGTTTGTCGAAGGGTCTTTCTTCTTCAAAGAAAGGGGCTTCGACAGGCTCAGCCCGAACGGATTTCAAGAGGCGTGCCCTAATCTCACCCCAGCCGGTCGAGCGCCGCCTGCAACCGTTCCGCCTCGGCACTCTTTTCGCCATGATCCTCGCGCGCCTTGGCGACGGCTTCGGGCTTGGCCTTCTCGACGAAACTGGGGTTGGACAGCCGCCCGCCCAGCGCATCGCGCTCCTTCTGCGCCGCGGCCAGCGCCTTGGCGAGCCGCGCCTTTTCCGCCGCGATGTCGATCACGCCTTCGAGTGGGAGGATGAAGGTCGCTTCGTCCACCACAATCTGCGCCGCACCCCCGGTCGGCGCTTCGCCAAAGGTCAGGCTCTCGATCCGCCCCAGTCGCGCCAGCGCCGCACTCTGCCGATCGAGGCGACGATGTGTCTCCTCCGACCCGTCGCTCACCACCATCGGCAGCTTCGCGCCCGGCGGCACGTTGAGTTCGGTCCGCGCGGTACGAATGGCGCTCACCAGCCGGATCAGCCAGTCGATCTCCGCCTGTGCATTGGTGTCGCCGGGCGTCACCAACAGAGGCCATTGTGCAATGATGAGATCAGCGTCTCGCTCACCCATTGCGTGCCAAAGCTCTTCGGTGATGAAGGGCATAAAGGGATGCAGCATCACAAGGATTTGGTCGAACGCCCAGCCCGCGACCGCGCGCGTCTCCTCAACCCGTTCGCCCTGAGCCTGTCGAAGGGCTTCACTTTCTTCCGAAGACAAGGAAGAGGCTTCGACAGGCTCAGCCCGAACGGAGGAGAGGTCCGCTTTGATGAGTTCGAGATACCAGTCGCAAAATTCGTCCCAGACAAAATGATAGATCGCATTGGCTGCTGCATCGAAGCGTAGATCTGCCAATGCGGAATCAATGGCCGCGACCGTGTCCATGACCTTGCCGACAATCCACTGGTTGACTGGCAATTGCGCGGCGGGTGCCTCATGACTGGTCGATGCCGTCACGCCGTTCGACTGGAGGAAGCGCGCGGCGTTCCATAGTTTGGTCGCGAAGTTGCGATAACCCTCGACCCGCTTCTCATCCATCTTCACGTCGCGGCCCTGGCTCTCCATCGCCGCCATGAAGAAGCGCAGCGCGTCCGCCCCGAACTTGTCGATCAGGCCCAGCGGATCGACGACGTTGCCCTTGGACTTGGACATTTTCTGCCCGTCCGCCGCCCGGACGAGGCCGTGGAGATAGAGTTTGCGCCATGGTACATCACCCATGAACTCCATCCCCTGCATCGCCATCCGCGCGTCCCAGAAGAAGAGGATGTCGAAGCCGGAAATGAGGAGGTCATTGGGGTAGTGGCGGGAGACGAATGAGTTGCTCCCCTCCCCTTCAGGGGAGGGGTCGGGGGTGGGGCTTTGCCCCATAGGTGACCCCTGATCGCTCGGCCCCACCCCAACCCCTCCCCTGAAGGGGAGGGGCTTTTCCGTTGCGCCCTCCGGCCAACCCAGCGTCCCGAACGGCCACAGCGCCGAGGAGAACCAGGTGTCGAGGACATCGGGATCGCGGAAGATGTTTACCCGGATGTTTGGCCCATCCCGACCATGGCCACCAGCATCCGCAACCTCAATAGCGATTGATCGGTCGTCGAAATCTATGTGTTCTTCATAATAGGCTTTAGCCAATTCGATCGCTTCAGCTTCGGTAGCCGCAACAAAGATCGGACGTTCCCGTGAATACAATTCTGGGTCGTCGCTCGAACGCGGAAAATGCATGAGGCCTAGCGGTTCGCCAAACCAAGCCGGAATCCGGTGCCCCCACCACAATTGCCGGCTCACACACCAAGGCTGGATATTCTCCATCCAGTTGAAGAAGGTCTTTTCCCACGTCTTGGGGACGATCTCGATCCGCCCGTCGCGCACCGCTTCCATTGGTGCGACGGCCAGCTTGGCGGCATCGACATACCATTGGTCGGTCAGCCATGGTTCGATGACCACGCCGGAGCGGTCGCCGAACGGCGTCTGGATCACACGCGGTTCGAAGTCAGCCGCGACCTCCTCGCCTTCCTTGTTCCTGGTGACATGCGGCACCAAGAAATCCGGCTTCATCGCCTCGACCACTGCCTTGCGCGCCTCGAACCGATCCAGCCCCAGATACGCCTCCGGCACCAGCCCGTCGGCGGTCTGCACCACCTTCGCATCCGCATCGAACATGTTGAGCATCTGGCCCGCGGCGATTCCTGCGCGCTTGCCGACCTCGAAATCGTTGAAGTCATGCCCCGGCGTGATCTTGACCGCGCCGGACCCCAGTTCCGGGTCGGCATAATCATCGCCCACGATCCGCAACCGCCGCCCAGTGATCGGCTGGAGAATCTCCTTGCCGATCACGCTCTGATAGCGCGGATCGTCGGGATGGACCGCGACCGCCATGTCGGCCAGCATCGTTTCCGGCCGCGTCGTCGCGACGACGATATGGTCCGCCCCGTCGGCCAGGCGAACGCCATCGGCCAGCGGATATTTGAACCGCCAGAAGCCGCCCTGCGTCTCCTTCGTTTCCACCTCCAGATCAGAAATGGCGGAGCGGAAGTGCGGGTCCCAGTTTACCAGCCGCTTGTCGCGATAGAGCAGCGGGGCAGGATTACCGTCCGCATCCTTACGATGGTAAAGCTCAACGAACACCTTGACCACGGCCTTGGAAAAATGCGGGTCCATGGTGAATTGTTCGCGGCTCCAGTCCATCGAACAGCCCAGCCGCCGCAACTGGCCCGTGATGGTGCCGCCGCTTTCCTGCTTCCACTCCCACACCTTTGCGATGAATTCATCGCGGCTATAGTCGGTGCGCTTCTCGCCCTTGGCGTTCATCTGCCGCTCGACCACCATCTGCGTCGCGATGCCCGCATGGTCGGTGCCGACCACCCACAAAGCATCCTTGCCGCGCAGCCGCTCGTAGCGGATCATGATGTCCTGCAACGTATTGTCGAGCGCATGGCCGATATGCAGGCTGCCGGTGACGTTCGGCGGCGGATTGACGATCGTATAGGGCTGCGCGTCCGGCCGTTCGGGGCGGAACAGGCCCTTTTCTTCCCAATGGGCGTACCAGCGGGTCTCGATTGCGGCGGGGTCGAATGTTTTGGGCAGTTCGGTCATGGCACGGGCCTTAATGCGCCTTGCCGCCCCATTCCAGCCGAAAGATCAGTCCAACCAGCGCCATATGCCCGCAGACCAGCCCGCCAGCGGCTTATGCGCCCAGGTCGCCACCAGCCACAGAAGCAGCCCGCCCGCCAGCGCATGCAGGCCGAACTGCCCGAACCGCGCGCGACCGGCGAGGATCGCGGCAAAGGGCCAGTAGCTCGTCCGCGATTCCCAATGCTGCCAGGCGGCGGGGGTCAGTTGCTCCTTCTTGCGGTCCTGCAGAGCCGCACCGACTAGCGACAACAAAATAATCGCCGCCGACACGATGATGTTCGCGGTGACGGGATAAACCACTATATGCGCCAGTCCCCACAGGGCGAACGCCCACATCATGGGATGGCGGGTGATGGCGAACACGCCCTTCGCTTCTGCCGGAACCATGGTCGGCCCGTCCGGGTGCGGCATTGCCGGGTTGCCGACCAGCGACCCCAGCAGCAGGATCGACGCAACGAGCATGATGACGGTCGCAACCGCCCATAGCGCATCGCCGACCGGCCAGAGCATCGGCGTCACCGGCGCAGCGCGATAGGCGATGATCGTCCAGATCAATGTCACGGCCGCAACCAGGGAATAAAGGCCCAGAAAGCCCTTTTCCCCCATCCGCACCACCAAAGGCGCGCGCAGCGGATGCGACAACAGAAAATGCGTGCCGACAAAAGCCGTCGCTGCGATCAGGACCATCATGCCGCCATCCCCCAGTCAATCAGAACCGGGTCGTATATAGCATAAAATGGTAATTACGTCAGCGGTTTGCGCAAGGCAGGTTTCACCGCGCCGTAATGCGCGCAATCTCCTTGGCCACCATCTCCTCGACCAGGATCGGCAGCCTCGCGTCCAGCCATTCCTTGAGCATCGGCTTGAGCAAAGAGCGCACCAGCCCTTCGAGCGTATTGTCCCCGCCATCCTGCGGCGCGATCAACATGGAGGACAAAGCGGAAAGCGAATGCCGCGCGGCCACCTCGCTCTCGACCGACAGGATCGTTTCGGTGCCTGGCGCAGCAGCGGCAGCAGGCTTGGCGGTAGCGGGCTTGGGCGACGCAGCTTTGGGAGCAGGCATGGCGTCCTCCATGCTGACCTCTTGGGTCAGTTCCAAAATTTCATCATTGCCCAGATCGGCAGGCGCTGGCGCGGCGGCCGCCTTTGCCGCATCGGCCCGAACCCGGCGGGGCGCGGCCTGTGCCGCTTCCTCGCCTTCCTCGGCGATGATCCGCTTGATGGACGACAGTATCTCTTCCATCGACGGTTCCTTGCTCATATCGCCCACCGACGCCCCCTGATTCCGGCTGGTTGACAGCAAGTTAGGGCTGTCGTGCCATTTCAGGACTCACATTGGCGTTTTGCGGCACGCTGTCAACGGTGCGTGTGGCCACGGGCACGGGCTGCGGGCCATAGTCCCAGTCAAACCATTTGCCCCGTACCGCTTCATAATGGACGATCGGATCGTAAAGGGTGCCGCTTGCCAGGCCCAGATCATCGGCTTCGGCATGTCCCATGGCGGCGAGCAGGCTGAACCCGGCGACATAGGCATTGCGCCGTGCCGACACGAGTTGCACACGCGCATTGAGTGCTTCCTGCTCGGCGTCGAGTATGTCGAGAATGGTGCGGCTGCCGACCGAATTTTCGGCGCGCACCCCCTCCAGCGACAGGCTCGACGCATCGACCGCCGTCTGGTTGGACTGGATCGTCTGCAACGATGCCTGCCAACTGGCATAGGCGGCGCGGGTCTGGGCGATGACACTGCGCTCAATCTCGATCGCTTGCTCAATTGCCTGCGATTCCTGCGCCTGCCGCTGGCGCACCTGCGCGGCGGGCCGCCCCCCCTGGTAAATGGGCAGATTCAGCGTCGCACCAACGGCCGCCTGCTTATTCTCGCGAATATCGGGGTCCAGATAGTCGGTATAGCTGCCCTGGCTAAAGCCGCTCAGCGTCGGCGACGTCGCCGCCTTGGCGACCTTCACATCATAACGTGCCGCCTCCCGCGCTTTTTGCGCGGCCAGAATATCGGGATTGTCGGCCAGCGCGATCTCGACCGCCACTTGTGGCGACGCGGGCAAGCCCGGCAAGGCCGGCGGTGCCTCCAGCGCGTCGGGTGCCTCCCCTACCAACGCGATATAATTTTCGCGGCTGGTAATCAGATTGGCTTCGGCGATCTGCAAGTCCGACTGCGCCAGCGCCAGCCGCGATTGCGACTGGGCGACATCGGTACGGGTCACATCGCCCACTTCAAACCGATCGTTGGTCGCCTGCAAATTGACTTCCAGCACCTGCACATTGGCGCGGTTCAACGACACGATCGCGCTGTCGCGGATCACGTCCATATAAGCGCCCACGACCTGCGAAAAAATGCTGGCTTCGGTGCCGCGCAGATTGGCCTGCCCCGCCTCCACGCGAATCTTCGCCGCCTTCACGCCATTGCGCACCGCGCCGCCCTGATAGATGGGGACATCAATGCTGGCGCTCGCACTCGCCGAACGCTGTGGTGCCAAAAAGCTGTTGGACGGCCGCACCACCAGTTCCTGAAACTGCAATTGCGACTGGACGGTGGGGCGTCCTGCCGCCTTCTGCAGCGGCACATTCTCGTCCGTCGCCCGCTGCCCGGCGCGCGCGCCGGTCAGCGTCGGATTGGAAGCATAGGCCTTGGCCAACGCGCCCTGCAAGGTTTCGGCCATAGCCGGTCCCGACAGAGCGGAGGACAATAACAGCAAGGCTGTAGCGGTTGCCCGCCCAAAAATATGTCGCTTTGCTGTCATGATCCCCGTCTCAAAAAACGAACTGTTCCGGTGCGGCAAAGCCCGGCAGCACCACCATTTCGAGGTCGGCAATGCTGGAAAGGCCCAGCACCCCGCCCACGACGCGACCACTGCACAGGCGCGTCACGCCGCGCTCGACCAGGCCGGTCACCACCCGTCCGCCATCGACAAGCTGCTGAACGAGCGTCGCGGGCACTTCCTCTACCGCGCCGTCGATGAACAGAAGGTCATAGGGTGCGTTATCGGCCGCCCCGGCACTCAGCGGCCCGCGCGTGACCGCAGCGCCAATGCTTTCCGGCCCGCCTTCTTCCTCGACCGCAACCACCTGCGCGCCCATTTCGGCCAGCAGCGCGGCGCAATAGCCGGTCGCCGCGCCGATCAGCAGCACCTTGTCCCCCGGCGCAACCTGCGCTTCGGTCAGCAAGCGTCCGGTCGCCAGTGGCGGGTTGATCGCGCGACCGCCATCCAGCGGAATGGCGCGGTCGATATAGGTCATGGCGCGACGATGCGCAGGGACATACTCCTCACGCGGCACCTTCGCCATCGCCGCGATCACGCGCGGGTCATTGACGTCGCTGGTCCGCAACTGGCTTTCGACCATGGCGGCCCGCATCAAAGAATGTTTCTGCTCGGTCACGATAGTTTCTCGCTTGGTCCAGGGGGCTTGGCACAACTGTATTGTTAATGCAATACAGCAAGGGGATCAACGGACCTCTAAATCAGCAGCCGCCCCACGCCAAGCGGCTTTGCGCGACGGCATGCGAGATTCTTGCCATGGGTCGCCGCGCTACCGCTTGACTTTGCGACCAAAGCCGCACATCTGCGGCCACCCACTTATCTGAGGCCCGATGGCGGAGTGGTTACGCAGAGGACTGCAAATCCTTGCACGCCGGTTCGATTCCGGCTCGGGCCTCCACTTTCTCACTTTTTGCAAGTGAACACATAGCTTTAAGCCTCATTGGCGTCTAACCTTGGGGCAAGGTTAGACTTTTCCCATTCGACAATCCGCTTGATAGCGCCGTCGGCAAGGCGTTCCTGATCAGCCGCTTCAGTGTATCGGGCGACTTCATCATCCTTCGAATGGCCGCTTACGGATTTCATGGTCTTGTTCGGCATTTCCAGTTCGGCCATGCGTCGCATGGTCGCCTTGCGCAGCCCGTGCGCCGTGCATTTGGGAAGTCCGGCGGCGTCGCACTGATCACGAAACCAGCCCCCGAAGCCCTTCACAGAAAAGGGCCGTCCCCATTCTGTCAGCAGGAAGCATAGCGCGTCGCTGTCCGGCATGGCGGCAATGGCTTCAGCCAAGGGCGCGGCGATTGGCAATGTCAGCAGCTTGCCGGTCTTGGATTGCCGGATAGCAAACTTGCCGCCCCTGATATGCTGGGGGCCAAGGTGGATTGCATCGACCTTGCGCTGATCGGTCCAGAGCATCAGCTCCATGGCGAGGCGTTGCTTAGTGCCCAGCGCCCAGAACGCGCGATAGGTCGCAATGTCGTCTTCGGTCCAGGTATAGAACCCGCTGGATCGCTCGTTCGGGCTGATCTTGACCGGCTGCGCGTCGTCCACCGGGTTGACCGCAATCCAGCCCAGCTTGCGCGCAAAGCCGAAGAACCGGCGAAGTTCCTTTCGCAGTTTCCGCGCCGCTTCGACCCCGCCCACTTTCCGGCCCTTGGCGTCAATGCGCTTCACCCTCGTCTTGGCGATGATCGCGTCAATGTGTTCGAAGGTAATGCCCTTCACGGGCCGATCCTCGCGGCCCTCGCAAAAGCGTTCAAGAATGCCTCGCACCTTGGCTTGCGTCACCGGGCTGGGGCCAAGGCGTTCGGGAACAGACAGATAGCGCCGTAACAGGTCGCCGACGCTGCCAGGCACGCACCGCGCCGCCGCCGCCGCTTCGCGCGCCTCGGCAATGGCCTCGGGGCTGTTGAAGCGGTGATATTCCTCGCGGAAGGCTTCCGTGCCCAGCGGCGCGGTGAAGTATTGCGAGGGATAGCCCTTGCGCCGAAACCGCAACCGTTCCTTGCCGTGCCGGTCTTTGAACCGGGACACATACTCGGGCAGGAAACGATTGGATTTGACGCGGCGCTTGTTCATGGCAGGAACTCATCATCCCACGGATTGCGGTTGGCCTCGGGACCATGCGCGCCGCCGTTCAGCATCACGATAATCGCGCCGGTCGTGTCGATCTTGTAACCGCTCGGCTGCAAGCCCGCCCGCTGCGCGGCCTTCAGCGCCCGTGTGGCGTCCGATTGCTTGAACCGCGCGCGGCGGGAAGCCCCGGCGGCGCTCATGGCGTCAGTTCCGGCTTGGCGCGCGGGTTCCAGCCTTCGACGTGCCGCACTTCGTCAGGATCAAGCACGCCGGTTTCGACGGCAATCTTGTGAGCGTCCCAGCGGGTCTTGGGATCGCCGCGAAGGAAGGCGGACAGGTCAAGTTCCAGTTCGAAGCCCGACGCGGGGGAAAAGATGCTGCGCGCGAATTCGGCTTCCAGCTTGCGCGCCCATGGTGCCAGCGTGAATTGCGCGAACCAGCGACCCGCCGTTTCCGAATTCGTGAAGGTGTTATGACTGTAGTCTTGGACCAGCGGCGGGGGCACCTGAAACAGACGGCAGATTTCTTCGACGCCGAACTTCCGGCTTTCCAGCAGCTCGGCGTCCTCGGGCGAGATTGCGGCGGTTGTCCAAGTCAGCCCCTGATCAAGAACAAGGATGCGGCCCACATTCTGCGCGCCCGCGTGCTTCTTTGCGAAGTCGCGGGCGAATGCCGCCTTGTCCTCGGGGTTCATCACGCCGGGGTAAGTGATAATGCCGGACGGATAGCCGCCCCGGTCAAGAAACCCCTTGGCGAAGGTGTTGGCCGCTGCCACGCCCGCGACGGTTTCCGACGCCCGCGAAAGCCGCGAACGCCCGATCAGGCCATCGTCCGAACGGTCCCGCAAGTGCAGCACTTCGGATTGCAGCAGGCGCTTGGCGCGACCCCGTCCGAACGGGTCCGACACGTCATAGGCAAGCCGCCCGGTCGAAAGGTATTCGACCGACACGCGCGACCAGGGGATGAATTCCAGCCCGATCAGCGCGCCGTTCCGGTCCCGCCTGACTTCGGCAAGGCCATTGCCGTTCAAGAGCGCGGACGCAACAAAATGCTCCACGAATTCCGGCCATGTCATTTGATCATTCACGCCTTGCCGCGTGAGCGCGACCAGCGGGTGATCGAATTGCTCGACCCGGTTGCCTTTTCCGTCGCGCCGGTAAACCAGCGCCGGGATATAGGCGAGGGCGGAACTGATTGCCGAAGTGCAGGCGAAGACCGCTGAAATATTCTCGGCTGCGCGCGCGCTCATGGCCGCGCCCAGCCCAAGGCCGGGGGTCAATGCTGCCCAGCTTGGATCTGCACTTCGCCGTTCGAAGCCCAAGCGCCCCGCGATGGTATTGAGCCAGCTCATAGGGCACGCTCCGCAATCTCGATTGCCCTTCGCCGCGCGGCGCGCGCATCGAATGCGCCACGGGCGCGCAAGGCAATGCGCGTGTCAGGATAGGCCGGGAACGCCTGCACAACCGATATTTCGCGCAGGTCGATTGCCCGAAGGCTTCGACGCTTGCCGGTCCAGACTTCCCCGCCCGCCGGGATCAGGAACCCGAACGACATTCCGCCAATGTCGCCGCGCTCGGCAAGGGCGATAATATCCCGCCCCGCTTGCGTGTCGGGAAGGTCCAGCGAAAAGGCCAATCCCCGGCTGTCCTCGCTAAGCCGCAAGGTGCCGGATCGGGTGCGACCCAGCACAAGGCCGGGATCATGATCGACCAGCGCCAGAATGTCGCCATCGAGCGAGGCGCGGAACGCCCCCGGCTCGATGGTTTCGACAAAGTCGCGAAAGCGCGCTTCCGCGCCGAACGTCGCGGCATAGCCCTCCAATCGCCGCGCGCCTGCCAGCGCCCGGAATTCGGGGAAAGCCCGCCGTTCGATTGAAGGGCAAGCCGCGCCGTTCACGGCTTGAAGCCCGTTGCCGACACGAACGCCTGTGCATTGCGGCAAGCCGTGTCCACGGTCGCAATCGCCCGCAGCGAGATATTGCCCTTCTTGTAGGCGGCGCTCTCGTAGGGGTTCACGAGAATGTCGATTTCCGACCAGACGCCGATCAGCAGTTCGGACCAGTCGCCATAGATCAGGCCGTGTTCGTCGTCGTCGTCACCCAGGTTGCTGGGAACCTGATTGCTGAAGGCGCGCGGCTCCATGTGGAACAGCTTGTCCATGCCGATCGGCAGGCCGGTGGCGTCCCGCGTCTTCAACGCCGCTTCCTTGATACCCGACGTGCCCAGGAACGAGCGCATGGCCGACACGTTTGCCACGTCCGCCTTGGCAATCATGGCTGCGGTGAGGGTGATGAAGCTGGCGTCGGCAGGGGGCACGGCAACGGGCTGGGTCTGAATGCCGGGGGTGTTGAGCAGGCCCAGCGGTTCGTTGCCGCCCGCCCCGCTGATCGCGGCGCGGTCAATGCCCAGCGCCAGATTGCGCGCCAGCATCCGGCGAAGCAGGGTTTCGACCTCGGGGCTGGCCTGCAAGATCATGTTGCGGGACCATTGCGTGATCACGCCGCAATGCTTGGGCTTCAGTTCGACACTGCCGAAGGTGGCGTCGTCTTCATCGAAGTCCGTGTTCTCGGCTTTCCAGGTGGGCTGGGGGCTGTCGCCTTCCTTGGGAATATCGACGTTGCCGGTCAGCCCGGTCAGCACCGTCGCGCCCATGGCGCGCACCACGGATTGCGCGGTCAGGGCGCTGATATACAGGTCCGGGCGCTGATCGGTGGGCACAAGGCTTTCGCCGCTGGCGTTCGCAGTGGTGAGCGTGCGGGTTTCCAGCGCCTCGGCAGGGATGAAAAGCCCTTGCGGGTTGCGTCCGGCGCGCTTCGCCAGCTCGGATTGCATTTCCCGTTCGCGCCCCCAGTCCACGCCTTCCATGCCCGACGCCCCGGCAATCGCACGACGGATCGAAAACTGGCGCAGTTCGATTTCCAGCTTGCCGTCGCCGACAAGCGGCTTGCCGCGTTCGTGGCGCTCGGCGCTCTCGATAGCTTCGGCGCGCGTGATCTGCGCGGCGAGAGCGTCATATTGCGCCTTGGCCGTGTCGAAGTCAGTCCCGCCCGCTTCTTCATGGGCGCGCATGGTTTCGAGCGCAGCGGCGCGGCGCTCTTTCAATTCAGTCAGTCTGGTCATGATCATGCCTTTCTAAGTGGCCGGGGGATCGCTCCCCCGGCGCGCAGAATGCCCACTGCTTCGCAGCGTTGGCGGTTGGTTGCCGTCCGGGTCCACGGCGCGGAATTACGCGCTGCCCCGCCCGGACGGCGATGTGAGAACGTATAGGGCCGGTTCTCACGGTTTCCGGGGCCGGAGATTGTCATGGGGTTGCTGTCCCCCGATCTGAAAGCGTGCGGTTAAGGTGCATCAGAATGCCAAGAAAGAACGTCGCCTTGATGCTTTTGCCGGTCGCAAAGGTGGCACTTTCGCGCGCCGCTTCATCAAATTTCTGGTCGAAGGCGCTGTCGCGGTGGGCATCTTCGGACAAGTGCAGCGCGCGCATTTGGGGCTGTTCGAAGAACAAAGCCGAATGGCCCATGTGGATCATTGCCCCGCCATTGGCGCGGTCGATTTCCAGCCACGTCGAAGACACATCGCCTGTCGGCAAATGGGATACGTGCTTGATCAGGTAAGCGACCGCCCGATCCAGTTCCATGTCGTCGTCCAAAATCTCGCGCAGAATGTCGGGCAAGCCGTCAACCGCGCTGGGGCGGCAATAGGGAAGCGCGCGACTGAAGAACGGTTCGACTTCCTGCACGCGTTCGGGATGATCGGTCGCGCCCAGCGCAATCAGAAAGCGCGCGGCGTCCAGATGCGTCATGGTCGCGGCCCCTTTGCCGCGCTTCGCCTTGTTCACGCGCCCAGCTTCCCGCAACCGGCGGGAAAACAGGTTCAGCGTTCCAGAGGTATCGACCTCATGGAACGCGAACACGGCAACAAGATCGCTTAGCTTCGCCATTGTTTGGCGGGATACTCCAAACGGGTGAGTGCGTCAATATGGCGCATCACGCTTTATTGGGATGATCAGTTCTCAATGCCCAGATGCGCGACAATCGGCGCAATCTCGGGCGGCTGATCGGTTCCCAGCCATAGGTTGCGAAGCACTACGCGCAGCCGTTCCAGTAGGACATGATCATAAACGTCGATGGTCTTGTCCGTGCGGTCTTCGAAGCCTTCGATCAGCGCGTGGACGTGATAGCGCGCCACTGCCAGCGCCAAGGCTTTGCCTGCCGGGGTCCGGGGGCTTTCATCGCAGGCGACTTGCAGCATCCCTTGCAGGGCGGCTTCAGCCAGCACCAAGTCCCCGCAGGGATCGACAAGTTCGGCTTCGTGCTGATCGAGAGCCGCCAGGAACGAACCGACAATCGGATCACTGGCGTTGCCGTAGATCGGGCGCTTAGGTAATGCGGTTACAGTCATGATTGCCTCCACAATAGGCTTTGATGATGAGAGCCGGGGAGAGGCTGCAACCTTGCCCCGGCTCGCTTTTTCTGGCACCAGAAATAAACCATGTCAATAACTGGCGCTAGAAAACCAGCAAGGGGAAGGCCCAAGATCGGCGCAACGCCGGTAAACGTCCGTTTACCCCCGGACGATCTGGCGGCGCTCGACCAGTGGATTGCAGCCCAGCCCGAACCGCGCCCGACGCGCCCAGAGGCAATCAGGCGGGTATTGGCGGAACGCCTTGGGCAAGGGTGAACCGCGCGGATCATACCCAGAAAATCCCGCCGCCCTGATACACCTTTTCGCCGCCGTCCCGCGCTGCCAGCCCGCAAGCCATGATGAGAGCGACCAGCGGATCAATCCGGTCGATTGAACGGTTCTTGCTCGGCTTGCGCGCCCCCGCCGGGTCTGTCTCATAGACCAGGTTCCCGGCGCACCAGCGCAAGAGCGGGTGCATCCCGTGCCGCAGGGTGCCGTTCAGCATCGCTGTTTCGAAGGCGTCAACCGCCGGTCCCATGCTCTTGAAACCTTGCCCCCATTCGACCAGCGGCAAGGTGACGCCTTCGGCGTTCAGGATCACTTGCAAGTCTTGGAACGCGTAGCGGTCGAAGGCGACGCCGCGCAGGTCGAATTGCCCCGCAATCCGCCCCAGCGCCGCCGCGATGAACCGCTTGTCGATAGCGCGTCCCGGCGTCGGTTCGATATGCCCAGCCTTCGCCCAAGTGCGATAGGGCACGCGGTCCACTTCCTCGCGCTCGGCAAGGTTCTCTTTCGGGCACCACGCGAAGGGGATCACGGCGCCGCCGTCTTGGGGGAAGTAGAGGACCAGCGCGGACAGGTCGCGCGTGCTGGAAAGGTCCAGCCCCGCATAGCACGGACGCCCCGCCAGGCTGGCAGGATCAACCGCGTCGCCGCACGCTTCCCATTCGGCGGGGTTGATCGCCTTCGGCTCGGCATCGACCCGCTGATTGAGATAGAGATTGCGGAAGGCCGGTTCGAACGTCGGCATTCGCTGCGCGCGGGCGGCTTCCTCGGCAAGTTCGCGTTCGGACCGGAACTTGCCCAGCGCCGGGTTGGCAAGCGGCCAATTCGCCGGATCATAGGGATCGGCGTCCTCGGGCACGGCATAGACCGCGCCGTGAAACGACGGATCGCTAATCTCGCCAGAGGCGATGCGGCCGGCGTAATCGACCATTTCGCTCATCACGTTTTCCGCGCGCGGGGATTGCGTGCCGATAACCAGCATGAGGGGTTGCCGCCGCTTGCCCAGCGAAGTCCGCAGCACGTCGAACAGCTCGCGCTTCTTCCATTGCGCCAGTTCGTCACACACCACGAACGAGCTGGCTAGGCCATGCGTGGACCCGCCGTCGCTGGCGAGCGCGCGATAGATTGAGCCGGTCACGCTGTCTTCGATCTTCTTGTTGAACCGCCCCAGATTGAGCCGCGCGGCCATCCAGGGCGTCGCCAGAATGATCGCTTCCATCTCGGCATAGACCAGCCCCGACTGGTCCCGCGTCGCGCCCGCGCTGTAGCATTCGCCGCGCGCCTCGCATTCCGGGCCGACCAGGTGAGCAAGGCAAAGCGCGGCGCAAAGGACGGTCTTGCCGTTGCCCCGCGCGACGGATAGCAGGCCGGTTCGCACGGCGCGTTCGCCGTTCTCATCATCCCGGTAAATGCCTTCGATCCATTCGATCTGGAACGGATCAAGCCGGATGCGCTCGCCAGCGCCAAAGCCCTTCGTGATCGGAAGGCTTTCGATGAAAGCAATCACCCGCTGGGATCGGGTCAAGCCCTCGGCTTCCCAAGGGTGCGGGGCGATGATGCTGGCGGGTTCCCAGCCTTCGAACAGCGGAACGGGTGCGCCCGGACGCGCGCCACGCGCCGCGTTTAGCTGCCGTGCAGCGCCGGGACCACGCGCGCCCATGGTGTCAGCTCCCGCCGGGGCGTTGCCCCGGCGAATAGGAACTAACTATATTTTTTTGCCCAATGCCGGTCCCCAAGCTGTAGCTGTGAGAGATTTTATCATCCGGGCTGTCAGTAAAACGAGCGAACCAGCGGTAGCACGCGCGCACGTATTCGCCCTTCCGGTTCCCGCGCACGTGGTCTTGCCGCAGTCGTTCAACGCAGACGCTACGGGCTGGCATGATCAGGACGTGATCGCATGGCCGTAGCTTCGCCCTCCACCAATCCCGTTCCGTCGCAGTAGGCGCACTGACGATAAAGAACGTGCGGTGATCGACACGCACGTTCGCAAGCCTCGCCAGTTCGCCGTTGCGGATCGACAAGGCACGGGCAAGGAACGTGTCCGGGGCTTGATGCACTTCGGTTCCCGCCAGCCTCGCCATGATCTCGTCAACGTCGATCAGCTTGTCATGCCCCTGCATTGCCGCACGGGCATAGGTGGACTTGCCCGCGCCCGGTGGGCCGAAAATGATGGTCAAGGGCGAGATTGACGGGCGAAGGTTTGAAGGCCGGGATAGCTTGGGCAAGTGGGCCTTGTGCCCGGACGCGCCCCACGGGTGCCAGGCGTCAAGGGGATTGCCGTCTAGATCGCACCCCTTGCGCGGCTTGAAGGTCTTGATCGCGCCAGCCTCATCGCCGCGCGCGGTCTTGGCCGAGTGACAGGATCGGCAGTAGCTGGCAAGTTCGTCCAGCGCCGGGAAGGCTTCGCCGCCCTCGCTGATCGGAACAACATGGTCCACCGTGTTCGCTGGGGCGACAATGCCCCTTTCGGCGCACCCTTGGCAAAGGGGTTGCGACGCCAGCTTCAGGCGGCGAAGGCGCTGCCATGCGGCGGTGTTATACGGCCAATGCGCCATGAGCCTCCACCTTCAACCGAACCCAGCGCACTTCCCCCCCGAACGCCCGTCTTGCGGCTCCGAGTAGCGCAGGGCTGAAACGATCCTCCAGCGACTGGCGGCCAAACGGGGGCATGGCTTCGCTGACGATCACGCTGACGCCCGGTTCGGTGTGCAACATCGCCGCACCCGCAAACCAATCCCGCCAAGCCTTTTCCCCGATGATTGCCTTCAGCGCGGCGTGCATGGTTTGCGACCGGGCGTCCTCTCTCGCCTTGGCTGCGACCGGGGTGATCGGTTCCGGTTCTCGTGGAACCGGGGGCGCTGTCGCTTGCAGCTCCGCCGGTCGCCGCTTGCCCCGGCACGTGCGTCTGGCCTTCACCGCCGCTTCCGCTGCCTTGCGTTCGATGGGAAGCCGCCAGTAGGCGTCACCCTCATCATTCGCCGCCGACGCGTTTTGCGCTTGGGGGGCTTTGGGGGGTATTTGGTTTAATAACGGTTTGGGTGACACCGTGTCGGGGGTTCCCGTCGTTCCTGTCACCGGTGACACCGTGTCGGGGGTGACACCGTGTCGGGGGTGAATTCGATACAGAATGCCGTGTCCGGGACGCTCATCCCGCGACAAATGCCCCTTGTCGCAAAGCGACTTGATCGCCCGCTGAAGGGTTCGATCTGACTTGCTGCACTTCCTTGCCAGCGTCTCCATGGACGGCCAGCAAATGCCCTCATCATTGGCGGCGTCGGCAAGCGCCAGGAGCGCCAGCTTTTCGCTGTCTGGCAGTTCGAGTTCCCAGACAATCGTCATGATCTTAATGCTCATTTGCCCGCCCCCAGAGGGTTAGACAAACAGGCTTGAACGCCTAGGACTTGCGTTCGGGCATCCGATAGGGTTAGACGCCGCGCGGGGCCGGAAAACCGGAATTCGATAATTCCGGCTCGGGCCTCCAGTATCCTGCCTGGCGACGCCTACCAACAGTTGAAAATCCCTGATTGTCAGTAGTTTATGGGCATTCTCTGATTGTCAGTGGATGCCCCTGTTTGCCTGCAATTGCGGATGATGCGGGCCTAATTTGGGGGCCTCAAAAGGCCCCAGCAGAATCGAGGCCCCCAATGGCGCTAACCGATACCGCTATCCGCCATGCCAAGCCCGCAGATAAGCCTTATGAAGCTACACTGACTCCCAGGGTTTGTATTTGCTCGTCAGTCCAAGAGGCAGCAAGCTGTGGCGAATCAAATACCGTATCGACGGCGTGGAGCGGAAACTGGCGTTGAGCATCGTGGACAACAGGCAGGTGACGCCACTGTGAACCAGTCCGGGCAATCCACATCATGCCCTCGAAATACTGCCGGTTGTCCTGCGCTGGACGGCAACCGCGCCCTCTTTCAGGCGGCAGCAATTGCCCACTCGTCGTCCCTCAGTCCTTTCCGCTCGCACAACGCCGCCTCCAAAAGACAGCCTTGAATCAAACGCAGAGTCTTCTGGCAATCTTTGTCAACGAAACCTGGTCATCTCATTTTCACTACATATGAAAATAAAAACAGAACTATTGTCGATGGGATTCCGGCTCGCCGACGATGCGGTCACCGCAAACGCGCCGTTGGAGCTGATCGCCAGCGAATTGATCATCGAATCGGGCGTATGGTGCTGGCGAACGTCGAAGGCTTGCGGGCTGCCGACCTCCCAGACGCCCACTGCGCCATGCATGTAGGCGGCGACGAGTTTCGTGCCGTCCAGGGTGAAGCGGAGTGTCGTCGCGCATTCGCCGCATTCCAGCCGCCGAGCCGGCTCGTCCGTCGCGCGCATGTCCCAAATCTCAACGGTGTTGCCCGATCCGATCGCCCGCAAATGGCGGTCCGGGTCCCAGGCTGTCGGTGTCATGCTGTCCGCCAAAGCCTGCCGGATATCGTCAGCGTCATTCGCATGCTGGCGGGCGAGGCGTCGCCCCAAGCGAAGAGTGCGGCGCGATCATCGGGGCGAAAGCGCTCGATCAGCCAGCTTCCCGCCATCGCGCTACCGAAGACCGGGCGCGGCGGCCTTGCCCGCAGGTCCCAGACCACGATCGCTTCGTCATCTTTGGTCGAGGATCCGAGTGCGGTCCAGAGGTGGTTACCGTCCGCGCTGAACGCCAGTTCGGCGACTGCGGTGGCCTCTTCCGAAAATCCGCCGAGATCGACGAAGGTCGGTCGGGGCTGGTCGATATCCCAAAGGAACACCGTGCCATCCGCATAAAGGATGGCGGCTTTCGAACCGTTATGGTTGAACTCCCCCCGGACGGCAGCACGCTCCGTCCCGGCGCGCTGGGCGGAATAGGGTGTCTACCCGGACCATTCGCGGCGGAGCGGCGGCACGCCCACCAGCGAGGCCGCCAACGTCCACAATTGACCGTCGGGAGAGAAATCGGCGTGCAGGGTACGGCTGCGATGGCTTTCGATACGGTGCGACAACGGACCATCCTTCCCGCCGATCCGCCCGGTGTCATCGGCTGACAGCGACAGCACACGGCGTCCGTCATGACTGATCGCGACGAAATAGGCATAGCCGTTATGCGGATTGTAGCCGGCATGCCCGTCCAGCGTGAATGCGTGGTAAGGCAGGCTGGTCAGATTCCAGACCTGCACGCTATTGTCCCACTGGCCGAGCGCGAGATAGCGGCCATCGCCGCTGAACGCGGCGTGGAAGGTGCCCTTGTCGCTGCCCGGCAGCAGCTTCCCGCCGGGCTCGGCTCCGTCCAGTTGCCACAGCACGGTTGTCTTGCACGCGATTAGCAGCGCGGTTGAATCTGGGCTGAAACGCAGCGTGATAATGCCGTCGGTTGCGCCATCGGTTGGCGGGCACGCCGTTCGACCGGACCGGGGAACGCGCGCTGGCGCTCCATGCGTAGAGCCTCGCTGATCCCTTCGCCCCGCTACCCGCCCCCAGGGCGGCGCGTCGCTGAAGCGTGGGTGACGCGGGACCGTCGCGTCGCTGTGCCCCTGATGCCCCGCAACCTTTGCCCGCCCATCTGTCCCATAGCGGGGCAGCGCGCCATTAACCCCCTTCTCGCCTTGGTCGGCGCGTCGCCCGCGCCTATCGTGCGCGCCATGCGTATCTTGTCCACCAGCCTGCTCGTCTCCCTCGCCATCGCCTCGACCGCACTGGCACAGGGCAATCCCGCCCCCTTCACGCTCGCCGAATCGGGCCGCGCCTTCGGGTCGCTGGCCGATGCGCTGGGCGCGATCGGCGACGGGCGGGGCACGGTGGTCGTGGCACCGGGCACCTATCGCCAATGCGCGGTGCAGCAGGGCGGCGACGTCACCATCCGCGCTGCGACGCCGGGCAGCGTCATCTTCGACGGCGTGCCGTGCGAGGGCAAGGGTGCCTTCGTGCTGCGCGGCCGGGCAAGCGTGGTCGACGGCATCATATTCCAGAATATCCGCGTGCCCGACGGCAATGGCGCGGGCATCCGCCTCGAAAGCGGCAACCTCACCGTCCGCAACAGCCTGTTCCGCAACAGCGAGGAAGGGATTTTGACCGGCGATTATGACGGCGGCCAGGTCGTCATCGACAAGTCGACCTTCCGGCACCTGGGCCGCTGCGACCGCGACCTGGATTGCGCGCATGGCATCTATATCGGGCGGCTCGCCAGTCTCACCGTCACCAACAGCCGCTTTGACCTTGGCGATGGCGGCCATTATCTCAAAACGCGCACCGGCCGCGTCACCATCACCGACAATAGTTTCGATGATAGCGGCGGCAAACTCACCAACTATATGATCGACCTGTCCAACGGCGCGAGCGGCCTCATCCGCGGCAATGAAATGGTGCAGGGCAAGGACAAGGACAATTGGTCCGCCTTCATCACCGTCGCCCCCGAAGGCCGCGAACATGACAGCAGCGGACTGGTGATCGAGGGCAACAAGGCCGGTTTCGTGCCCGGCCTGGCACGCGGCTCCGCCTTCGTCGCGAATTTCACCGACGACGCGGTCAAGATCGGCGCGAACGACCTCGCCCCATCAATGAAGGTCAAGGATCGACGCTGAAGATCAGGGGTATGAATCGAGTGGCCCGGTGCGGTCGCTTGCGACATTGAGGGGGCAACTGCCGCCAAACCTGCACCGGACACACTCGATGCGGCCCGACCGCACGACTGGACAGGGGGGGAATCCAGATCGTCAAAGAGGCGGGCCTGCCTCAACCATATTGGTAGCGATCACAGGTCGCGCAAGGGATGCAAGTCGACGCAACATTATTTTACAATTCACCCCTCCAGCCGGGCCGCAAAGGAGGAAGGAGAGTTGACCCCCAAGCCGCTTCACGCCATCGCTTGGCGCATGTCCGACGACCAGCATATCACCGCGCCGCTGCGCCTGTTCAACAGCCTGACCCGCACGATCGAACCGTTCGCGCCGATTGAGGACGGCCATGCGCGCATCTATAGCTGCGGCCCGACCGTCTATAATTATGCCCATCTCGGCAACTTGCGCGCCTATGTCTTCACCGACACGCTGCGCCGCACCTTGTTGTGGAAGGGGCTGTCGGTCACCCACATCATCAACATCACCGATGTCGGCCACCTGACGTCGGACGCCGATGCGGGCGATGACAAGATGGAGGCGGCGGCGCGTGCCAGCGCCAAGAGCATCTGGGACATTGCCGCCCATTATACGCAGGCGTTCAAGCAGAATATCGCCGACCTCAACATCCTGTCGCCCAGCGAATGGACGGTCGCGACCGACTATGTGCCGCAGATGATCGAATTTGCGCAAAAGATCGCGCCGACTCATTGCTATGAGTTGGAAAGCGGCCTCTATTTCGACAGTTCGACGGTGCCCGATTATGGCGCGTTGGCGGGAGGACGCGACGATGCGGCGCATGCCCGGATCGACCCGGTCGCTGGCAAGCGCAACGCATCCGACTTCGCCATCTGGCGCAAATCGCCGCCGGGCGAACAGCGGCAGATGGAATGGGACAGCCCATGGGGCAAGGGCGCGCCCGGCTGGCATCTGGAATGTTCGGTCATGTCGCAGGCGCGCCTTGGCCATCCGTTCGACATCCACACCGGCGGCATCGACCATCGTGAAATCCATCATCCCAATGAGATCGCCCAGAACCAGGCCTATTGCGGCTGCACCGACGCGGAGCCCGGCTTCACCGGCGCGCGCTGGTGGATGCACAATAATTTCCTGGTCGATCGCAGCGGCAAGATGAGCAAGTCGAAGGGCGGCTTTACCACCCTCTTCTCGCTGATCGACGCGGGCGTGCATCCGCTCGCCTATCGTCTGCTGTGCCTGGGTGCCCATTATCGCAGCGAACTGGAGTTCAGCGCCGAGGGCGTGGCCGCTGCGTTGACGCGCCTCAAGCGGCTGGTGATGGGCGTCGAAGGGTTGAAGGCACGCGCCGAGGGCGTGACCTGGCAATCGCCACGGCTCGATTATCTGCGTGCCAACCTCCATCCCAAGCTGGTGCCGCTGCTGGAACAATTCGACGCGGCGATCGCCGACGATCTGATGACGCCGCGCGCCCTGCCGCTGCTGGAGGAGGCGATCGCGATCAAGAAGATCCCGGTGGATGAAAAGCTCTGTCTGATCGCCGCTTTCGACGCAGCGCTGGGGCTGAACCTGATGACGCTCAGCCGCGCCGACCTGCGCCTGCAACCCAAACATGCCGCCATCACCCCCGACGCGATCGAGGTGGAACTGGAGCGCCGTGCCGCTGCCCGCGCCGACAAGGATTTCGCCCTGTCGGACGAGATTCGCGACGCGCTGGTCGCACAAGGTGTCGATGTGATGGATGGCGATCCGCTGCGATGGGACTGGCACCTGACGCTTACCCAAGGATCGTAACGGCTGCGGTTCTGACTTGACGTTAGCTTGCGCCGCGCGCCTATGCTCCCGCCGAGACATCCATGGGGGCATGGGCATGAGCTTTTTAACGCGCGCAATCAGTCTGTTCTTGGCCCTGGCCGCCCCACAGGCGTTGGCCGCGCCGGACGCGATGCGCGGTTTCCAGCGCGACGATGCCCGCTATGCCAATCTGCGCGCGATGGAGACACGCGGCACGGCCTTGTTCGAGAATGACGATTTCGATCAGGCAATGGGGCCGGCCACGCGCGACGCCTGGCACCGCCTGATCGCCGCGGCCAGCCGCGTCAAAGTGAGCGGCCTGCCCCATCCGCTGGCAGCGGTGGCGACAATCAATCTGGCGGCGATGGACCAGATTGAGGGCAAGAATCCGCAGGCGCTGGCAATGGCGGAAAAGGGGCTGGCCATGCTCGTCCCGTTCCGCGATGCCTATCCCATATCCTGGATGCAGGGCCTGTCGATCAAAGGCTATATCCAATCGGTCAATGGCGATGTCGCGACCGGCGCACAAACGCTGGCCGAGGGCAGTGCCTATGCCGACCACCATTTCGCACAGGTCGATCCCAAGACGCTGGACAAGAGCGATTATATGCTCAGGTCCAACATCGCCTTCTCGCTGGCGCAGGCCTATTCGCGCCTCGGCCGCAACAGCGATGCGGTGGAAGCGCAGAAGCGCAGCATGGACGCACGGATCGCCGGGCTCGGTCCCCATGATCCCGACACGGTCGCCTCCTATTATAATTATGCCCAAATGCTGTTTCGTGCGGAGAATAATGACGAAGCGGAAAAATATGCGCGCTTGGCCGTGGAAATCGCGATCGCCCATGTCGACACCAAACATCCCAGCTACGCCCGCGCGCTGGAAATGCTGGGCATCCTCTTGTCGCGAACCGGCCGACGGGTCGAAAGCCTTGATTATCTTCAGCGATCGATCGCCATCAAACGCGAAACGGTAGGAAGCAAAAGTCCCTATTTCCATTTCGGCCTCTACAATCTGGGCGGCATCTTCCTGACCCTCGAACGCTATGCCGATGCCGCGCCACTCTATGTCGAAGCGGAAAAGGGGTTTCGCGCGGTGGAGGGCGAAGCCAGCCCGCAGGCGGCGCGATCGCTCGCTTTCCTGGGGCTTATCGATCAGGCCAGTGGTCGACCGGAGGAGGCCGCGACCAAGCTGGAAACCGCCCTCGCCCGCGTGCGCGCGGCCACGACGCAGGATCGCGACATCGGCCAGCGCGTCTATCCGCATCTCATCCCGGTGCTGCTGGACCTGAACCAGCAGGACAAAGCCGCAATCGCCGCGCGCGACTATGCCGCCGAAACCGCCGGGCTCGACAACAGCCCCGCCTTCGCGCTTGCCAATGCCGCGATGATGCAACGCTGGGCCAATGGCGATCCGGCCCGCACCGCCGCTGCGGCCCAGCTTGCTGCCCTGCTGCGCGACGAGCAGAATCTGCGCGACGATGGCGAACTGGCCGACGAACAGCGCGCGGCGCTCGATTCGATCCTCGCCATCGCGGCGGACAGCCAGGATGCAGCGTTGGCGCTCGACGCCATGGCGATCCTGGCGGGGTCGAAGATCGCACAGGCCAACCGGCTCGTCACCGAAAGGCTGGTCGCTGATCCCGCGCTGGGCGAGCGGGTGCGCGCGTTGCAGGACAAAGTGCGCGCCTTGCAGACCGCCGACCGCTCGCTGCTCCGGGCACTGGCGGCCGCAGGTGATGTTGCTGCCACGCGCCAAGCGCGCGATCAGCTGTATGCCGAAGTGAACAACCTGCGCGCCGCGATCGGCCGCGACTATCCCCGCTGGGCCGAAGCGCGCGGCGGGGTGAAGCCCGATCTGGCGCAGATGCAGGCGGGGCTTGGCAAGGATGAAGCGCTGCTGGCGGTGACGCCCGCCTTTGGCCATGTCTATCTGCTGGCGATCAGCCGCACCGGCGCACGGGTCGAACGCACCGCGATGAGCCGTGCCGCCATGGTCGCGCTGATCGACCGGCTGCGCGCGACGATGACGCCGGGCAGCATGGACCTGCCCGCCGCCCACACCCTCTATGGCCAGATCTTCACGCCCGCCATCCTCGCAACCCTGGGCAAGGCGCAGTCTTTGCGGATCGTGCCGACCGGCGCCTTCGCCTCGCTCCCCTTCGCGCTGCTGCCCCAGCGGCCCGTCGCTGCGGTTAGTCGCGATACGCCCTGGCTGATCCGCCGCTATGCGCTGGCGGTGCAGCCCTCCTTCGCGATGGAGGCGGACAAGCGCCCCGTGCAGGTCGCCGCATCTCGCTTTCTGGGCGTCGGCGCGCCCCTGCCTTTTCCGGCCGCGGCCAACGCCACGCCTGCCCCCGCGTTGATGGCTGCGAACCAGTATTTTCGCGGTGGCGCGGCCGATGGCGAAGCGCTCTCGCACCTGCCGCCGCTGCCCGGATCAGCCAAAGAAGTACGCGGCGTCGCCAGCCGCTATGGCGCGCAAGGCGCGACCCTGATGCTCGGCGAAGCGGCCAGCGAAAGCGCCCTGCGCGCGCTCGACCTGTCCGACTATGGCGTAATCCTGTTCGCAACGCACGGCCTGGTGAGCGGGCAGATGGAGGGCGTGACCGAACCCGCCTTGGTTCTTTCGCCACCTGCGCCCGGTGCGACTGGCGAGGACGGGCTGCTCACCGCATCCGAAGTCGCCGCGATGCGGATCGACGCGGACTGGGTAATCCTGTCCGCCTGCAACACGGCGGCGGGCGATAGTGCGCAGGCCCCCGCTTATTCGGGCCTCGCACAGGCGTTCCGCTATGCGGGCGCGGGTTCGCTGCTCGTCTCGCACTGGCCGGTGCGCGACGATGCCAGCGCCTTCGTCACGCTGGAAACGGTGAAGGGGGCGGGGCGGGGCCTGCCCCGCGCGGTCGCGCTGCAACGCGCGATGCTGAAACTGATGCGATCGAACCGCCCCGGCGCGACCCAGCCCTATATCTGGGCACCCTTCATCCTCGTCGGACGCTGATCACTCGTCATCGTCGATCAGGATACGCGCCGCCGCGCCATCGCTATCGTCGAACTGACCGCTGCCCAGCGCCCAGAAAAAGGCTGCCAAGCCCAGCAGGCCCAGCGACAGGGCGATGGGGATAAGGACGGTGAGACCCGTCATCGCGCCGCCGCCTTGAGCCGCAGCGCATTGGCGATGACGATCAGCGAACTGGTCGACATGGCGATGGCGGCGACCAGCGGGGTGACATGGCCCGCAATCGCCAGCGGCACGGCAAATACATTATAACCAATCGCCAGCGCGAAATTCTGCTTCACCACCCGCACCGTCCGTCGCGCCGCGCGCACCGCCATCGCCACCGGGGCCAGCCGATCGCCCAGAAACACCGCATCCGCCGCCAACTGGCTGGCGTCGCTCGCCGAGGCGGGTGCCATGCTGGCATGGCCTGCGGCAAGGGCAGGTCCATCGTTCAGCCCATCGCCGACCATCAACACCCTATGCCCCGATGCGCGCAGCCGCTCGATCAGCGCCAGCTTGTCCTGTGGGCGTAGATGGCCGATCGCGGTCGTCTCGGTCTGGCGCGCAATCTCGGTCAGCGCTTCGGGCCGGTCGCCGCTGGCGATCAGCGTTTTGAGGCCCATGGCGCGCAGATCAGCGAGCGTTTCGACCGCGTCGGGCCGCAACGCATCGGTGAAGCGTAGCAGCACCGCCTGGTCGCCGCGCCGATATTCCGCCGCCAGATCGAACAGGGTGATAAGGCTGCGCGGACGGCCAAGCGCGACCGCTTCATCGCCCAACCGACCCGTCATCCCTTCGCCCGCTTGCTCGCGCAAGTCGGTCAGCGCCGCCGGGACGACACCCTCGCCCTCCAAAGCCTGGCGCAGCGCGACGCTCAACGGATGGCGACTGCCTTGAACCAGGGCCAGCAGGACGGCGCGATCCTCCGCCGCCAGTCCCGCCAGATCGCGCGGCACCGGGCGGCCCAGCGTCAACGTGCCGGTCTTGTCGAACAGCGCCTCGTCCACTTCCGCCAGCCGTTCGAGGGCCGATCCATCCTTGACCAGCACCCCGCGCTTCATAAGCGCGCCGCACGCCACGATCTGCGCCGCCGGAACGGCCAGCCCCAGCGCACAGGGGCAGGTGATGAGCAGCACAGCAACCGCGATCAGCAGCGATTGATGCATGCCCGCGCCTACGATCATCCACCCGGCAAAGGACAGCGCCGACAGCAGATGCACGCTCGGCGCATAATAGCGCGCCGCCCGGTCAGCGAGCCGGACATAGCGCGACTTGCCCTGCGCCGCTTCCTCCATCAGCCGGGCGATGTCGGCGATCACTGTGTCCGGCCCGGCAGCGGTCACCACGACGCGGATCGGCCCATCGATATTGAGCGCTCCGGCCTGCACCAAGTCACCCGGACGCACGCGCACCGGCGCGCTTTCCCCGGTCAGGAAGGCAATGTCGATGCCGCTCTCACCCTCCATCACGCGCCCGTCGGCGGCCAGCCGCTCGCCCGCGGCAACCAGCATCACCATGCCCGGCCGCAGCGCACTCGCCGCGACCCAACGGCTTTGCCCGCTATCGTCCAACAACATCGCGCCCGGCGCGGATTGTTTGAGCAGCGCGGCAACGCCAGCGCGCGCGCGGCCCCGCATCAGGCTGTCGAGGCAGCGCCCGGCGAGCAGGAAGAAGAGCAGCATCACCGCCCCATCGAACCAGGCGTCTTCGCCGCCGATCAGGGTTTCATACACACTCATGCCCGTCGTCAGCAGCACCCCGATGCTGATCGGCACGTCCATATTGGTCCGTCCCTGCCGCACCGCCGCCCAGGCCGAGCGGAAGAAGGGCCGCCCCGCATAGGCCACGGTGGGCAGCGCGATCAGCGCCGACAGCCAGTGAAACATCTGCCGCGTGCCGCCCTCCGCCCCGGACCAGACCGACACGGACAGCAGCATGATGTTCATCGCGGCAAAGCCCGCCACCGCCAGCGCGCGGATCAGCATGCGGTTTTCCGCCGCCGCCACATCGACGCCGGGATCGGCGAGCGGCTCCGCCTCGAATCCCAGCGCGGCGATGGCGGCGCGCAGGTCGGGCGGGCTGAGCGCGGAATCATGCTGGATGGTGACGCGCTTCGCCGAGAGATTGACCCGCGCCGACGCGATGCCGGGGGTGCGGGCCAGCCCATTCTCGATCTTGCCGATACAGCCCGCGCAATGCATCCCCGGCACCGCGAACAGGCTGATCTGCGTCGTATCTATGTCCGTTTCGCTGTCCGTTGCGGGCGGGATCAGGGCTTGGCTGGCCATCAGTCGATCTCTTGGACGAAATGATGGTCGGCAGCGGTGAGCAACAGCCGCCAGCGCCCGGCGGGCAGCGTCCGGTCGGCGCTGTATCGACCGGGTGCGACCTCGCGGAACGATAAGGCGATGTCGGGCGCGCGGCCCAGTGGATGCGCAGCGGTAGCGGTGACCGCCACGCCGTTGAGCGGTGCCCCCGCCGCATCGGCAAGGCTGACCTGCACCCGCCGCTGCGCATCAATCGTGATCGTCTCGCGCCAGCCCTGCGCCTCCTGCGCCCGCGCGGCCTCCAACCAGCCGTTGAATTTCTGGCTGGCGACATAGCTGTTATCGACCACCACCCCGCCAAAGGACCGCACCGCAAGCGTCGCCATCAGCATGTTGACGGCGATGACGACGGCGAAGAAGGCCACCAATATGCCGGTCATATGCCATCCGGTGAAGCGGCGGGGGGTGGAGCTACGCATCATTGGGGCCTTTCGAAACGGGCGGGTTCGCTGGCGGTGCCGCCTTCGCGGTCGGTGGCGGTCAGGACGAAGCGGAAATCCTGCCGCTGCGGCCCGGCGGCGGGCACGGCGGCATAGAGGCGCAACTTGGCCACGCTATCGGGCGGCACGGTGACGTCCACCGTCGCGCGGGCCTGCTCCCGCGCCATCGCGTCGGTCCATAGCAGCGCGCCGGGCAAGCCTTCGGCCCGCACCGTCATCGGCCGGGGTCGCGTCTCCATATTGCGGATCTTGATGGTATAGGCGTTGCGCACCGCCCCATCGGACAATGTCACGAAGATGGGATTGCGATCCTGCTGCGCGGCGATATCCAGCCGGGTGCGCGCCCCCAGCGCGAACAGCATCGCTGCGCCAATGCTGCTCCACACCAGCAGATAGGCGATGGTGCGTGGGCGCAGCAATGTCTTGAACACCGGGCGTGGCTTAGCCCCCTGCTTCTCCGCATCGGCATCATCCTGCGTACAATAGTCGATCAGCCCGCGTGGCCGCCCGACCTGCGCCATCACCTTGTCGCAGGCATCGATGCACAAGGCGCAAGTGATGCAGCCGATCTGCGGCCCTTCGCGAATGTCGATGCCCGTCGGGCAGACGGCGACGCACTGGTCGCAATCAATGCAGTCGCCAAATTCGCCCGGATGCGCCGCCGCCTTCTTGACGCTGCCGCGCTTTTCGCCGCGCCAGTCCTTGTACGTCACGACCAGCGATTTCTCGTCGAGCATCGCAGTCTGAATGCGTGGCCAGGGGCACATATAGATGCATACCTGTTCACGCATGAAGCCGCCCAGGACGAAGGTCGTCGCGGTCAACAGCGCGGTCGTGCCATAAGCGACCGGCGCGGCTGTGCCGGTCCAGAACTCGCGCTGCAACGTCGGCGCATCGGCGAAATAAAAGATCCACGCACCCCCGGTCAGGAAGGCGATGATCAGCCACACGCTCCATTTGATCAAGCGCCGCGCCAGTTTGGACGGGGTCCAGGGTGCCTTGGCCAGCCGCACCTGCGCGTTGCGGTCGCCATCGATGAAGCGTTCGACATGCTGGAACAGGTCGGTCCACACCGTCTGCGGACAGGCATAGCCGCACCAGGCACGGCCCACCGCCGATGTCACCAGGAACAGACCGACACCGGCCATCACCAGCAGTCCGGCGACATAATAGAATTCATGCGGCCAGATTTCGATATCGAACATGTAGAAACGGCGATTGGCCATATCGACCAGCACCGCCTGATCGGGGGCATAGGGGCCGCGATCCCAGCGGATCCACGGCGTCACCCAATAGATGCCAAGCGTCACCACCATGATCGCCCATTTCAGGCGGCGGTAAAAGCCATCCACCGCCTTGGGAAAGACGCCCTTGCGCTTCTCATAGAGATCGCCCGTATCGGTCGGCATCAACATGCGCCCAATCCTCCCCGGCACGGGGAGGTGGCTGACCGCAGGTCAGACGGAGGGGGCAGGCAATGCGTCGCAAGCCTTGCGCTAAGGGCGCACCCCCTCCCATTCCAGGCAAGGATCGGGGCTTTATTGGGCCACATTGCCTTCAACTCCATTGTCCGCCGCGGCCGCTGCTTCCACCAGCGTCGCTTCGCCACCGCCCAGGCTATGGACATAGACGGCCAGCATGCGGATGGTCGCGGGGCTGAGCTTGTCGTCCCAGCGCGGCATCACGCCCTGGCGGCTGTTCCACACGCTCTGGTGGATGGACTCGGTGTCCCCGCCGTAGAGCCAGATGCCATCGGTCAGGTTGGGCGCACCCAATGTCCGATTGCCCTTGGCGTCCGTGCCGTGGCAGACCGCGCAATTGTCGGCGAACAGGCCCGCCCCGCGCTGCGCGGCGGCGCTGGGCTTATCCTGTCGGCTGGCAACCCGGACATAGGCGACGACATCATCGACCTGCGGCGCGGTGAGCAACTGGTCGCGGCCAAAGGCGGGCATGATCGACACGCGCGTCGCGTCATGACCCGGATTGCGGATGCCGTCGATCAGCGTCTTTTCGATCGTGGCGAGGTCGCCACCCCACAGCCAGTCATCGTCGTTGAGGTTGGGATAGCCCTTGCTACCTGCTGCCCCCGACCCGTGGCACTGGACGCAATGGACCTTGAACGCGGCGCGCCCACCCTCGATCGCGGCCTGCATAAGTTCCGGCTGGCCCGCCAGCTTCTCGATCGTCGTCGCAGCGATCGCCTGGTGAATGGGCGCCACCTGATCGGCGTGCGCGGCCAGTTCCTGTTCCAGCGCGCCGCGGCTCGACCAGCCGAGCATACCGCGCGTATAGTCGTTAAGCATAGGGATCGCCGGATAGGCAATCACATAACCGATCGCGAAGAGGATGGTCGCATAGAAGGTCCACAGCCACCAGCGCGGCAGCGGCGTGTCCAGTTCCTGGATACCGTCCCACTCATGCCCCTTGAACTGGGTGCCGGTGGCGGCGTCGATCTTGGGGTTCTTGTCGTCAGCCATGGTCGGCCTCCGTCTTTTCCGTGTCCGGCTCGAAGATCATCGTGGCGGCGCGCGTGCTGGCGCGGCGACCATGCGGCAGGAAATGCCAGCCGATGAGGATGAGATAGGTCAGGGCCATGAAGACCAGCCCCCAACTATCGGCAAAATGCCGCAAAGCATCGTAACTCATCGCCGTCCCCCCTGCGGCTGGCCTTCGAGCGGCTTGGCCGCATCGACATCGACCAGCGTACCGATCATCTGGAGATAGGCGACCAGCGCATCCATCTCGGTCAGCTTGTTCGGATCGCCGTCGAAATCGCGCACCTGCGCCTTGGGATAGCGTTTGATCAGGTCGGTCGTATCGGCGTTGGGATCAGCCTGGGCCTTGAGGTCGTCATTGGCCTTTTCTATGTCCGTGTCGCTGTACGGAACCCCGACCCGGCTCAGCGCCGTCAGGTCGGCCGTCATGTCGCCCGCCTTCAATTCGCGCTCGGCCAGGAAGGGATAGGTCGGCATGATCGATTCCGGCACCACGGCGCGCGGGTCTTTCAAATGCTGGACATGCCATTCGTCGGAATAACGCCCGCCGACCCGTGCCAGGTCCGGCCCGGTCCGCTTGGACCCCCATTGGAACGGATGGTCATACATGCTTTCGGCGGCCAGGCTGTAATGGCCATAGCGTTCGGTTTCGTCGCGGAACGGGCGGATCATCTGGCTATGGCAGTTGTAACAGCCTTCGCGGATGTAGATGTTGCGCCCGGCCAGCTCCAGCGGGGTATAGGGCCGCATCCCCTCCACCTTCTCGATCGTATTGTCGATCCAGAAGAGGGGCGCGATTTCCACGATCCCGCCGATGGCGACGACGATCAGGGCGGCAATGCCGAGCAGCGATACATTCCGCTCCAGCTTGCCATGGTCGAAGATTTTGGATGCCATGTCGGCGTCTCCTTATACAGGCTGGGCAGCGAGGAGCGGCTTGTCGGCCGCCGGATCGAAGGGCGCATCGTGCATCGGCTTCTCCGCGCGCAGTTTGCTGCCCGCGATGGTCTTGCCGATATTCCAGGCCATGATGATCGCCCCGGCGAGGTAGAGCAGGCCACCGGCACCGCGGATCAGATACATGGGGAACATGGCGGTCACGACTTCGGAGAAAGCGTACACCAGATAGCCATCGGCCCCATATTCGCGCCACATCAAGCCCTGCATGATGCCCGCCACCCACATCGACGAGGCGTAGAGAACGATGCCGAGCGTCGCGAGCCAGAAGTGCCAGTTCACCAGCCGCAGCGAATAGAGGCGTTCCCGGCCCCACAGGCGCGGCGTCATATAATAGAGGCAGGCAAAGGTGATCATCCCGTTCCAGCCCAAAGCGCCGGAATGGACATGGCCGATCGTCCAGTCGGTATAATGGGACAGGCTGTTGACGGCCTTGATCGACATCAGCGGCCCTTCGAAGGTCGACATGCCGTAGAAGGCCAGCGCCATCACCATCATGCGGATGATCGGGTCGGTGCGGATCTTGTCCCAGGCGCCGTTGAGCGTCATCAGGCCATTGATCATCCCGCCCCAGCTCGGCATCCACAGCATGACCGAAAAGACCATGCCCAGCGTCTGCGCCCAGTCGGGCAGCGCGGTATAGTGAAGGTGATGCGGACCCGCCCAGATGTAGAGGAAGATCAGCGACCAGAAGTGGATGATCGACAGGCGATAGCTGTAGACCGGCCGTTCCGCCTGCTTGGGCACGAAATAATACATCATGGCCAGGAAGCCGGCGGTCAGGAAGAAGCCCACCGCATTATGGCCATACCACCATTGGGTCAGCGCATCCTGCACGCCGGCAAAGGCGCTGTAGCTCTTGGACCCCAGCAGGCTGACCGGCATCGACAGGTTGTTGACGATGTGCAGCATGGCGATGGTGATGATGAAGGCGAGGTAGAACCAGTTGGCCACATAGATATGCGGTTCGGAGCGCTTGAGGATCGTCCCGCCGAACACCAGCAGGTAGCAGACCCACACGACCGTCAGCCACAGATCGACATACCATTCGGGCTCGGCATATTCCTTGCCCTCGGTAATCCCCATCAAATAGCCGGTCGCGGCGAGCACGATGAACAACTGATAGCCCCAGAAGACGAAGCGGGCCATGGACGGGAATGCCAGCCGTGCGCGGCAGGTGCGCTGCACGACATAGAAGCTCGTCGCGATCAGCGCGTTGCCGCCAAAGGCGAAGATGACCGCCGATGTATGCAGCGGCCGCATACGACCGAAGCTGGTATATTCAATGCCCAGGTTCAGCGCGGGAAAGGCGAGCTGAAACGCGATGACCAGCCCGACGAGAAAACCCGCCAGACCCCAGAAGACGGTCGCGATCACGCCCCAGCGGATCGGATCATCATCATATTTACCCTGGTCGACCGGCATTTTCAGCATGCCCCGCGCCAGCCCCGCATAATCCGCACCGCGCATCGTCAGGATCGCCAGCAGCAGTCCGACCGCGCAGACGATCCCCATATGAACGGCAAATCCGCTGTCCACCGCGCCCAGCATCGCCGCGAAGGCCGCCAGCGCGAGCGCGAACCAGCCGCCCGTCCTCATTACCAATCGGTCCATGATATTCCCCGTCAAAGGCTCGGCGGTCCCTCTGTTCGACAGGCCGCCCCCATGCATTGACCTCTGTCAAACCGCCGGGCGCGGGTCTTTACGGGATAGTGCGTAGAGGGGTGGGAGACGGCCCGATGCGACAGGCGCGATACTCAAACCCCCTCCGCCAACGCCTCCAGCGCCGCGCCATCCACCAGCCGCACCCCGCGCCGCCCGACCAGCGCGATGATCCCCTGCCGCTTCAATTCGCTCATCTGGCGCGACACGGTTTCGATCGTCGTGCCCAGAATATCGGCAATCTGCTGGCGCGAGAGCGGTAGCTCGATCGTCCCTGTCCGGTCGGCCTGCAACCGCCGCGCCATGTCGAGCAGGAAGGTCGCGACCTTCTCCCGCGCGGTCTTGCGGCCGAGCAGCAACATCCAGGCACGTGTCCGGTCGAGATCGTCGAGCGTGCGCTGGAGCAGCCGGTGCTGGAGGTCGCCATGATCGCGGGCAAAAGCATCAAAGCTGCCACGCGGAAACAGGCACAGCCGCGCATCGGTCAGCGCGGTGACGCTATGGGGCGTGCGCGCGCCGAACGGGCGGCCGATAAAGTCGGATGCATAGACCACGCCGACGATCTGCTCGCGCCCGTCGCCGGTCGACGTCGCCAGTTTCAGCGTGCCGTCGATGACATTGGCGACGACCATGCTGTCGTCTCCCTCCCACATCACCGTCTGCCCGGCATGAAGCGTCACCCGCCGTCCGATCCGGCTCAGCGCATCGCGATCCGGGTCCGACAAGTCGGCACAAATCGCCCGATCGCGAACCTCGCACTGAGCGCAGGACTGTGGCGCACAAGGGCGCGTCATCAGCGGAAGAGCGCTATTTTGCGCCACGTCAAATTGCATGTCCATTCCCGCTGCATGACGCGACAGCCCGCCTTGACCTATGCGTAAATGTCCGTAGCTTTCATGATGAGGATGGATGGAGTGCCGCCGCCTATCTTGCCAACCGATGCCTTAGCCTCTATTATTCGCATCAATCTTAAAAGGAACTCGCCATGGACATCGCCCTGACCGCTTAGCCCACCCGCTCTGCCTTCAGGAAAACCTGTGTCCATGCCTGCCATTATCCTTTCGACCCTTGGATGGTCTGCGCCCGACGGCACTGCCGTTATCGCCGGGCTCGATTTCCGCTTTTCCTCCGAACGCATCGGCCTGATCGGGCGCAATGGCGTCGGCAAGTCCAGCCTGCTCGCACTGATCGCCGGGGAGCGCACCCCGACACACGGCCATGTCACGATCGACGGACGCATCGCCGTGCTGCGCCAGAATCTTGAAACAGCGCCCGGCGCGAGCATTGCCGACCTGTTCGACGCGCGCGAGGCATTGGCGGTGATCGACCGGGCGGAGGCGGGCAGCGCGACGCTTGATGACCTTGATGCCTGCGACTGGACATTGCCCGCGCGCATTGCCGATGCGCTGGCGGACGTGGCGCTGAGCGCTAATCCCGCAACCCCGCTCGTCAGCCTGTCGGGCGGCCAGCGCACCCGTGCCGCGCTCGCCGCCGCGCTCTTTACCCGGCCCGATTTCCTGCTGCTGGACGAACCGACCAACCATCTGGATGCCGAAGGTCGGGACGCGGTGATCGCGCTGCTTGCGCGCTGGCGTGGTGGCGCAATCGTCGTCAGCCATGACCGCGCGCTGTTGGAGACGATGGACGCCATCGCCGAACTCACCACGCTGGGTATCGCCCGCTATGGCGGCAATTTTTCCGCCTACACGGCGCGCAAGGCGATCGAACTGGCCGCCGCGCATCATGATCTCGACCATGCCGAAAAGCAGGCCGTGGCGCTGTCGCACAAGACCCAGCAACTGATCGAGCGCAAGCAGCGGCGCGATGGCGCAGGCAAGCGCGACGCGGCCAAGGGCGGGATGCCCCGCATCCTGCTGGGCCAGCGCAAGCAGCAGGCCGAACAATCGGGTGGCGATGCGGTGCGCCGCGCCGGGCAGCAACAGGGCGAAGCGCGGCAGGCGATCGACGCGGCGCGCGCGCGGATCGAGATATTGGAGCCGATCCGCATCGCCTTGCCCTCCGCCAATGTGCCGCCGGGCCGCGTCATCCTGACGCTAGATGCTGTAACAGCGGGCCATGAACCGGATCGCCCGATCCTGCGCGACATCAGCCTGACGATCAGCGGGCCGGAGCGGGTGGCGATCACCGGGGCGAACGGGTCGGGCAAATCGACGCTGCTGCGCGTGATCGCGGGTGATCTGTCGCCGATGACGGGCCGGGTTCATCGCCCTGTCGATTGCGCGCTGCTCGATCAGGACGTCGCCCTGCTCGATCCGGCACGCAGCATTGCCGACAATTTCGCCCGGCTGCATCCCAGCACGACCCACAACGCAGTCCATGCCGCGCTGGCCCGCTTCCGGTTCCGCGCCGACCTGGCGCTGCAACAGGTCGGGACTCTGAGCGGCGGGCAGCGATTGCGCGCGGGGCTGGCCTGCGTGCTGGGCGGGGCCGCGCCGCCGCCCCTGTTGTTGCTGGACGAGCCGACCAATCATCTCGACCTCGATTCGATCGCGGCGATCGAACAGGGGTTGAACGCCTATGACGGCGCGCTGCTGGTGGTCAGCCATGACGCGGCTTTCCTGCATGCGATCGGCATCACCCGGCGGATCGCCCTCCCGCTTTAGTGCGCGGCGGACGTGTCCACGGGTCCAGTCGGCTTGGGCGCGAGCCAGACGATCGCCGTGGCGAGGAACAGGACGAGCGCGGACAGGAAGAAGACATGATCCACCGCGATCGCCAATGCTTCCTGATCGACCAAATTGGAGATGACCTGCCGCGCCTGTTCGACGGACATGCCCATAGCGCTCAGTTGCGCCTGCGTATCGGCCGGTTGCAACGTGCCCGCCATCTCGCTGCGCGAGACGCGCTGGCCGTTGCCCCAGCCGGTCAGCACCAGCGAGGTCGCGATCGCCAGCGCCATCGTCCGCAGGAAATTCTGCAACCCCGCCGCCGACGCCGTCTCGTCGGGCCGCACCGACCCTAGCGTCAGGGTCGTCAACGGGATCATGAAGAAGGGCATGGCAAAGCCCTGAATGAATTGCGGCGCGGCCATCGACCAGAAATCGATCGAACTGGTCCAATGCGCCCGCCACAAGGTCATCAGCCCCAGCCAGAAGAGCGCGCCCGAAATCATGATGCGCGGATCGACCCGCCCGGTCAGCCTCGCCGCGATCGGCGCGGCCATCAGCGCTGCCATAGCGGTGAAGGCGGTCAATATCCCGGCATCTGTCGCGGTATAGCCCATCGACGTCTGCAGCCATTGCGGAATAACCACGATGCCCGCGAAATAGGCACCAAAGCCCAGCGCCAGCGAAAAGACGCCCGATGTAAAACCGATATGACGGAACACCCGCAAATCCACGACCGGATGTTCCTCGGTCAGTTCCCAGATAATGAAGGCCGCAAAGCCAATCGCCGCCAGGATCGCCAATATCACGATCAGCGGATCGCCGAACCAGTCATGGTCGCGGCCGATGTCGAGCATGATCTGCAGGCAACCGATCCAGAAGACCAACAGAAACAGGCCCATCCGGTCGATCGGCACGCGCGCCGTTTCGGTTTCCACCGGGCGAAGCAACGCCATCGCCGCGACCACGCACAGGATCGCGATCGGCACGTTGATGAAGAAGATCCAGTGCCAGCTCCAATTGTCGCTGATATAGCCGCCAATGATCGGCCCCATCGCCGGGCCGAGCAGCGTGGTCATTGCCCATAGCCCCATTGCGCGAGCGCGCTGATCGGGCGGAAAAATGCGCAGCAACAGCGTCTGCGACATCGGCATGATCGGCCCGCCGCACAATCCTTGGCCGATACGGCAGGCGACGATCATGCTCAGCGACATGGACAGGCCGCATAGCACCGAAAAGATGCCAAAGCCGATCATCGCCCAGATGAACATCTTCACCACACCGAACCGCTGGGCCAGCCAGCCGGTCAACGGCACGCAGATTGCTTCAGCGACTGCATAGGAGGTGATGATCCACGTCCCCTGATCGGGCGTGATGCCCAGATTGCCCGATATGTGCGGCACCGAGACATTGGCGATGGTCAGGTCGAGCACGACCATGAAATTGCTGAGTGCCAGCACCAGACCGGCGAGCGTACGCTGGCGCGGCGTCAGCCGGGAAAAGATACTTTCCTCATCACTCACGTCCCGGCCTCTCAGCGACCGGAAAGGTCGATCTCGACCTCCGTGGAGAGGCCCACGCGCAACGGATGGGCCGCCAGTTCCTTGGGGTCCAGAGCGATGCGGACCGGCAACCGCTGGACCACCTTGATCCAATTGCCAGTCGCATTCTGCGCCGGGATCAGCGAGAGCGAAGCGCCCGTGCCGCCGGAAAAACCGACGACCTTGCCATGATAGACGACGTCGCCACCATAGATATCAGCCTTCACCGTGGCAGGCATGCCCACTTTCACCTTGCCCAGTTGCCCTTCTTTGAAATTGGCATCGACATAGACCTGCGCCAGCGGGACGATCGTCATAATGGGCGTGCCCTGCGCGACGCGCTGGCCGACCTGCACCTGGCGCTTGGTCACGACGCCATCGATCGGCGCGCGAATGACGGTGCGCTCAAGGTCGAGCTTCGCCGCGTCGAGCTTTGCCTGCGCCGCCATCACCGCTGGGTCGGTGTCGACTTGCGATCCGCGCACGAGCGCATCATTGGCAGCCAGTTGCCCGCTCGCAGCGCTGCGCGTGGCCTGCGCCGTGGTTACACCGGCGCGCGCGACATCGAGTGCGGCACGCGCTGCGGCATAGGCCGTGCGGGCACTCGTCACTTCATCGCCCGACACCGCGCCGCCTGCGACCAGCGCCTCGCGCCGTTGCAGATCGACCCTTGCCTTTTCGACATCCGCTTGCGCGCTGGCCAGTTGCGCCCGCGCCTGAATGATGTCCGCGCCGCGCGCATCCACCTGCGCCGAAAGCGCGCCACTCGTCGCCGAGGTCTGACGGAAGCGTCGCTCCGCCTCGGCCAGATCCGCCTGCGCCTGTGCGATGGCGATGCGGGCATTGGTCGGGTCGAGCTTCACCAATATGTCGCCGCGCTTCACCGCCTGGGTATCGCTGACCAGAACCTCGATCGCCTGCGCGGAGATCAGAGGCGTCACCTGCGCCATTTCGGCATTCACATAAGCGTTGTCGGTGCTGACATGGTTGCTGCCGACCAGGACATACCAGGCCGTCCAGAGCAGCCCCGCCACAACGACCGCGAGCGCCAGCCGGGTCAGCCAGGTCTTGCGCGCACTGCTGCGATCGACCTGGGCTTCATCGGTCGTGGCGGAAAGTTCGGGAGTGGCGTCAGCCATATGGTGCATCCTTGGGCATTGCAGCGCCGGGGGTGAAACCACCCCCCAGCGCCCGGATCAGGGCAATATCGAGCGAGAAGGCATTGGCCTCCAGCCCGGAAACGGTGCGCTGCGCGGCAAGAAGTTGATCCTCGACATTCAGCACATCCAGATAGGTGGAGAGGCCGCCATCATAGCGTTTCCTGGCGATGCCATAGGCGTCCTGCGACGCAGCCACTGCCGCACGGGCATCGGCGAGACGCGCATCCAGCGTACGACGGCCGGTCACGGCATCGGCCACTTCCTGATAAGCGGTCAGTACAGCCTTGTCATAGCTTGCCACCGCTTCGTCATAGGTCGCGCGTGCGCCGCGATACTGACCCTGCAAAGCCCCGCCATGGAAGATGGGGAGGCTGACCGCCGGACCTGCACTGCCGAAGATCGAGTCCTTCTGAAACAGATTGTTGGTGAAGGACTGGGGCGATCCGACCGCGCCGCCATTGGCAAACACTGTGTTATAGCCCAGCGACTGCAAGCCGATCAGCGCGCTCAGCCGCACCGCCGGGAAGAAATCAGCGCGCGCCACCTTGATCCGCTTGGCGGCCGCCTCCGTGCGGGCGAGCGCCGCTGCGATATCGGGACGGCGGGCTACCAAGTTGGTGGTGACATCGGCGGGCAAACCGAGCGGTGCCAGCGCGCCAGGCTTAGGGCGGGTAATCGTCGCGCCGCGATCCGGTCCAGCGCCAATCAGCGCCGCGATCTGGTGCTGCCGTAATTCTATCGCCATGCGCGCGCCGGACAGTTGCGCCCGCGCCGATGCGACGGTCGCATCCGCCTGCCGCACACTGCCGCGTGTTTCCAGCCCATTTTGCCGCCGATCCACAACCAGCTTCTGGCTGGCCATGCGGATGGCGAGCGTGCGCTCCTGAATGTCCGCCTCATCATAAAGCCGGGCAAGGTCGGCATAAGCGTCGGCGATGCCCGTGGTCAGCGCCAGCCGTGCCTGCTGTGCGTCGAGTTCCGCCGCGCGCGCCTGCGACGTTGCTGCCGCCAGTGCCGAGCGGTTCTTGCCCCACAGGTCGAGGTCAAGCCCCAGGTCCAGCGCCAGCCGTCCAGTGCCAAGCCAGCCCTGCGGCACGAACTCCTTGGGCATGCCCATATTATAGCTTTGCTTGGTCGCCGCCGCGCTGGCGTCGAGATTGGCCGAGGGCAACAATGCCGCGCCGGACTGCTGCGCGATGGCCTGAGCCTGTCGGAAACGCGCCGCTGCAATCGCCATGTCGGGCGCGTTACGCAAGCCTTCCTCGATCAGCGTCGTGAGTTGCGGATCGCCATAGGCACGCCACCACTCCGCTTCGGGCCATGCTACCCGTGGCGCGGCCAGACTCTGCTGCGCAGCGATTGTATCGGGTAAACGGATTTCAGGCTTGGCCCCCAAGTCAGGTACCGCCGCGCAGCCTGCCAGCAACGATAAGCTCGCAGCAAGCACCACCGGACATGCGGACGGGAAAAGACGACTCACCGACATGAAAACTGTACCATTTAGTATGAAAATCGCATCTGGCGTCGCAACATCGGCTTGTCAAGATTTTTATCATACCATATGGTACGGTTTCATGACAGCTACCTCCATCACCAAGTCCCTTAGCCGGAGGGAAGCCCGTCGCCTTGACCGGCGCGACACTATTCTAACGATCGCGAGAGCCTATTTCCTGGAACATGGCTATGCCGGGACGACAATGTCAGGCATTGCCGCAGCGATGGGTGGATCGAAAGGGACGTTGTGGAGCTACTTCCCGTCCAAGGAAGCGCTGTTTAGTGCAGTACTCGACCGAATTGTCGCCGCCTATCGCGCTGAACTTTCGCAGATACTGGCCCCTTGTGGCGTTCCTGAGCAAATCCTGACCCGTGCCTGCCATAGCCTGTTGGACAAAATGACCTCGCCAGAAGCCATCGCCTTGCACAGGCTGATCTATGCCGAAGGTGGGCGATTTCCCGAACTGAGCCGCATGTTTTTCCAACTCGCCCCGCGAGATGCGCGCGCCATGCTCGCCGATTTTATTCTGGGTTCAATGAAACGGGGTGAACTCAGGCAAGCGGACCCCCTCAAAGCCGCCACAGCCCTTATCGCGCTTACCTTGTCCGGCAGTCATCAGCAATTGATGATCGGCCAGATTGCGGAGCCCTTGCCAGACCAGATTCAGGCCGATGTCGAACTGGCCGTAAATCTATTCCTGCGCGCCTATGCCCCCAAACCTACTCCGTTGGCATGTTAACCATTTCTTTGCCGCATCTTCCTATTCTGCCGTAAGCGCCGAAGGGACAGGCTATGCCACTTTTTAAACGGAATGCGGGTCGACAACCCGACGAAGGCGATCGCGCGCGCACCCAGCGCCGCCTGCGCGTGCTGCTGATCGATGAAAATCCGACCGCGCGCGCTGTCATCGCCCGCCGCCTGTCGCACCTTAATTATGACGTCGCCCTCGCGGACACCGGATTCAGCGCGCTCAGCCTGCTGGTCACACATAGGGTCGATATCATCCTGATCGACATGGGGCTGACGATGCCGCCCGCCGTCGCGACCATGAAGCAAATTCGCGCCGCAAACCTCGCGGCCGCCGCCTGTTTCGTCATGATCGCCGGGCGGCTCGACAGCCAGGCGACTGTCGAAGCGCTGGACGCGGGCGCGGACGACTATGTCGTCAAACCGTTCGATTTCGACATATTCGATGCCCGCCTGCGGCATCTATGTCAGCGCGCCGAACAGATGGGGGCGCTGACCCGCCACAATGCCGAACTCGACGCCCGTATTGCGCGCCGTGCCGTGGAACTGGGTGAAACCCGCGAAACGCTGCGTGAATTGCAGATCGATCGTGCCCGGCTCGTCTCGTCGATCCAGGCCTTGCATGACGAACTCGAACGGGTCACCGCGCAGCAGGGCTAGGCGTCAGCCCAGGGTCAGCCAGAGCGACAGGCCCTCACCCGGCTCTGCAGGTGGCGCGTCCACCGCGATCCGCACCGCATCGGCCCGCGCCCGGTCGAGGACAGCAGCCGCAACCCTTGGCTGGTGATAGACCCGGTCGGCCTCCCCCAACAGTCGCGCGACCCGCAAGGTCAGATCATCGGGATCGTTGGATGCCAGCCGGATCGGCTCCAACCGCGTCGCATCTGCATCGCCCTGCCCTTCGATCCAGCGCGGCACAGCGTCAGCCGCACCCGCGCGCAAGGGATCGATCATCCCGCCAGCCGCCAGACCGGCATCGATCGCCCGCCGCCGATCGCCGCCATCGGGCCAACGCGCGCGGATCGCTCCCCGCGCCGCTGACAATGTGCTCGCCAAAGCGCCAAGGCCTGCAGGCAACAGCGTCTCCAGCCTTTGCCGCAACGCTTTCGCCAATCCCGCCGACGCGCCGCCCGTCCCGATCGCGATCAGTACGGGATCGCGATCCACGATCGCGGGCAGCGTGAAGTCGCACAGGTCGGGATTGTCGGTCGCATTGACCAGCACGCCGCGCGCGCGCAGGCGCTGGGCAGTAACGGCATCGCCGTCCGACACGATAGCGATCCGCGCATCGCTATCTTCTTCGCCGACGATCCGCGCGCCTGCCCGTTCCAGCAGGCGGCGCTTGGCGTCCGCCGCTTCGCCTTCGCCGGTCAGGATCACGGGCCTGCCCGTCAGGCGCAAGAACACGGGCAGGCTGTGCATCAGTCGGCCAGCCAGTCGGGGATCGAGTCGCCCTCGATCAACGTCTCGATCGGCGGGCGCGCGCGGACCACGGCCCAGCGGTCGCCCGACACCAGCACTTCAGGCGTGAGCGGGCGACTATTATAGGTGCCCGCCATGGTCGCGCCATAGGCGCCTGCGGTCATGAAGGCGACCAGATCGCCCGCTTCGACCACGTCCATATCGCGACCCATGGCGAAGGTGTCGCCCGTCTCGCACACTGGTCCCACGACATTGGCCGCCGCCTGCTTGCCCGATGGTGCGACGGCGCGAATGTCATGCCAGGCGTCATAGAGGCTGGGGCGCAGCAGGTCGTTCATCGCCGCGTCGACAATGACGAAGGGCGCCTTGGCCCCCTGCTTCACGCGCACCACGCGCGATAGCAATGCGCCCGCATTGCCCACGATCACACGGCCAGGCTCGAACATCAGCCGCACGGGCCAGCCCTGAGTCACGCGGCACACCATCGCGCCATAATCGGCGGGGCTGGGCGGCAATGGCTGCGACGGGTCGTAGGGGACGCCCAGGCCACCACCCAGGTCAGCGGTGCGGATGTCATGGCCCGCTTCGCGCAGCGCGGTGATGAGTGCGCCAACCTTGGTGAAGGCCGCCTCCAGCGGGGCGAGGTCAGTCAACTGGCTGCCGATATGGACGGCGACGCCCTGCACATCCAGCCCCGGCAGATCGCGCGCGGCCGCATAGCTCTCCAGTGCGCGGTCATAGGGGATGCCGAACTTGTTTTCCGATTTGCCGGTCGAAATCTTGGCATGGGTGCCTGCATCGACATCCGGGTTGATGCGATAGGCGACCGGCGCGCGCTTGCCCATGGACAGCGCGACTTGCGACAGCATCTCGGCTTCCGGTTCGCTCTCCAGATTGAACTGGAAAATGCCGTGCTCCAGCGCCAGTTGCATTTCTTCGGCGGTCTTGCCGACGCCTGAAAAGACAATGCGATCAGCCGTTATGCCCGCCGCCACCGCGCGCAGCAATTCGCCGCCCGATACCACGTCCGCGCCCAGCCCCAGCTTCGCCAGCGTCGCCAGGACAGCGGCATTGGGGTTGGCCTTGACGGCAAAGGCGATCAGCGGATTGTCGAGCGCGGCCAGCCCTTCGCGGAACACGCCGACATGGCGTTCCAGCGTCGCGGTCGAATAGACATAGACCGGCGTCCCGACCGCATCGGCGATCACCGCCATTGGCACCTGCTCCACACGCATGGTGCCGTCTACATAATCGAAATGGTCCAAATTTCCGGTCCTTACAGGCTTATTGCGGCGTCTTCTCAGGCGGCAGGTCGAACGGATCGTCGCCGCGCTGGCGCGATTGGGTCAGTAGTTCGACGTTGCGTTCGGGCCGCGCCTGAATGGAGGGTGCCATGAGTTCGCTGCTCGTAGGTGCCGTCGCCGCGCCTACGGGCACGGCGGGCAGTTTCTGGTCCTTGAGCGGCTTGAGCGCAGGCCGACCGCCGCAGCCCGCCAGCACCAATGCGGCCATAGCCAGCCCGGCCAGCGTGCGCGTCTTCATGAGTCCAGTTCCTTCTTCGCCTGGGCGATCCGTGCCCGCACCTGCACCGGGGCCGTGCCGCCATGGCTCGTCCGGCTGGCGACCGACGCATCGACCGTCAGCACCGCATAGACGCGATCGTCGATCCGCGCGTCGATATCCTTGAGCGTCGCGATCGGCAGTTGATCGAGCGGCACGCCTGCCGCCTCCGCCGCCGCCACGGCGCGGCCGGTGATATGATGCGCCTCGCGGAAGGGAATGCCGCCTTCGCGCACCAGCCAGTCAGCCAGGTCCGTCGCGGTAGCGAAGCCGCTTTCGGCGAGGCCGCGCATCCGGTCGGTGCGGAAGGTCACCGTCTCGATCATGCCGGTCATCGCCGCGATCGACAGGCCGAGCAGGTCGTGCGCCTCGAACACCGGCGGCTTGTCATCCTGCATATCCTTGGAATAAGCGAGCGGTAGACCCTTCATCGTCACGCACAGCGCGGTCATGCAGCCCATGATCCGCCCGGCATGGCCGCGCACCAGTTCGGCGGCGTCGGGGTTGCGCTTCTGCGGCATGATCGAACTGCCGGTCGAATAGGCGTCGGGCAGTTTCACGAAGCCGAAGGGCTGGCTTGCCCAGATGATGAATTCCTCCGCCAGCCGCGACAGGTGCAGCGACGCTTGCGTTGCAGCCATCAGATAATCGAGCGCAAAGTCGCGGTCGGATACGCTGTCGAGGCTATTGTCGGTCGGCCGGGCGAAGCCCAAAGCCTCCGCCGTCGCCTGGCGATCGATAGGGAAGCCGGTGCCAGCCAGCGCCGCCGCACCCAGCGGACATTCATCGGCGCGCGCCCGCGCATCAGCAAAGCGGCTGCGGTCGCGCCGCACCATTTCATAATAGGCCATCAGATGATGGCCGAGCGTCACCGGCTGCGCCGATTGCAAATGGGTGAAGCCCGGCATCACCGCATCGGCATGCTCCTCCGCCCGCGCCAGCAGCGCGCGTTGCAGGCCGAGCAAGCCCGCCGCCACTTCGTCGATCGCATCGCGCACCCAGAGGCGGAAATCGGTGGCGACCTGATCGTTGCGGCTGCGTGCGGTATGCAGCCGTCCGGCAGTCGGCCCGATGAGTTGCGCCAGACGCGATTCCGTGACCATATGAATGTCTTCGAGGTCGAGATCGACGGGCACGCCATCGGCTTCATATTCGGTCGCGATCCGGTTCAGCCCTTCGGTAATGGCCTGCGCATCTTCTCCATCGACGATGCCCTGCTGGGCCAGCATCGCGACATGCGCCTTGGACCCGGCGATGTCTTGTTGCCACAAACGCTTGTCGAACGGGATGGAGGCATTTATCTCGCGCATGATCGACGCGGGGCCGGCCGCAAACCGGCCACCCCACATGCTGTTGGAGCCTTCTCCCTTGGAACCTGTTTCGCGCGCGCTAATGATACTGCTCCTGGCTGCCGGTCTGGCGGCTTGCGATAGGCAATCGCCGCCCGCTGGGCAAGCCAATGCGAGCATGAGCGGCGAGGTTCCGACGTCCGGGAATGCAGCGACGGGCAGCGAAGCGTTCAACTATCGGCTCGATCGCAGCAAGGCGGGAACGGCCGCGCCGACCTTCGCTTTCCAGAACCCCGATGGCGGCGAGGCGACGCTGCAGGATTTTGCCGGGCGGCCAATGCTGGTCAATCTGTGGGCGACCTGGTGTACGCCCTGCGTTGCGGAAATGCCGACGCTCGACCGGATCGCCGCCACCTATGGTCCCAAGGGGTTGGCCGTCCTCACCATCTCGCAGGATAATCAGGGCGAAAAGGCGGTGAAGCCCTTTTTCGCCAAGCATGATCTGCCCCATTTGAAGGGCTGGGCGGACCCCGACAACCAGTTCGGCTTCGACTATGCCACCGGCCTGCTGCCGACCACCGTCCTCTATGACGCGCAGGGCAAGGAAATGGTGCGCGTCATTGGCGCGATGGATTGGGAAGGGGCGGAAGCCAAGGCGCTGATCGACGCTGCGATGGCTTCTTGATCCGAAAGACCAAGGGTCGCTAAAACGAACCAAGCGGCAAAATCCACCATGCCAGATACATGCAAAATGCATCATCATCAGTGCAAAATTGGCAATTGCGTGAATATGTAAAAGAAAATTATATTGATGAGTCGCCACCCAAATAAGCCGTGATAATTATTGCATTTTTACTTAAAAATTGTGCGGCGCAATAGAGGCTTTGCCTGAACCAATCGTCAAACCCCCTGTCATCAACAATGCAATAACAGGGGGCATGAATGACACGCTTGTCAGCGCTCAAACTTTCATTGATTCTCGCTTCGTCTTGGTCCGCTTGCGCATTGGCGCAGGAAGCACCGCAGGAACCACAGGCCGAGGACGGCGGCACCATCATCGTCACCGGCACCCGCGCCGTCGGCATGCAGGCGGCCGACAGCGCTGCGCCCGTCCAGGTGTTCAGCCAAGAGGCACTCAGCCGCGTCGGCCAGCCGAACCTTAACCAGGCGCTGACCCAGTTGGTCCCGTCCTTCACTGCCCAGACGCAGGGCACTGATATGTCGAACTTCTCGCTGTCAGCCCGCCTGCGCGGCCTCAGCCCCAATCACACGCTGGTCATGGTCAATGGCAAGCGCCGCCACGGTTCGGCCATTCTGCAAGTGATCGCCGGTCCGTTCCAGGGTTCGGCAGCGCCCAGCATCGACCTTATCCCGCCAGACGCGGTGGAACGCATCGAAGTGCTGCAGGACGGCGCGGCCGCCGTGTACGGCACCGACGCGATTGCCGGTGCCATCAACATGATCCTCAAGGATCAGAGCGAAGGCGGCAGCTTCAAGGTCACCGGCGGCCAATATTTTAACAGTGAAGGCGAACTCTTCTCTGCTTCGGGCAATGTCGGGTTCAAATTGGGCGAAGACGGCTTCTTCAACGTAACCGCCTTCCATCGGCGTCAAAATTATACGTCGAACGGCACCGGCCAGGTCTCGATGGCTGACATCAACGGCAATCCCTACACTGTCCCGGCAGGCCCGACGCCGACCGGCTGGTTCGGCGGTACGAGCGGCTATTATGATCCCGCCTGGGCTGACCTCGACCTCAACGGCATCAATGGCGGCCAGGCCAAATCGCAACTCAACCTGCTCTTCTACAATATGGGCTATGATTTCGGCGGCGTCGAACTCTACAGCTTCGGCGACGTGTCGCGGCGTGTCGGCTATGCCAAACAGGGCTATCGCCCACCCAACCGCATCTGTGCCAGCACGACCGATCTTTCCACCTGCTTTGGCGATACCGGCACTTTCGGCATGGTTCCGCAGCAGAAGGTGGAACAGAAGGAATATAGCTTCACGGTCGGGGCCAAGGGCGAATTTGGCGGCGGCTGGAACTATGATGTCAGCACGACCTATGGCTATGACCAGAACAAGATCTGGACGATTGAATCGGCGCATCGCGCGCTGTGGATCGAATCCTACCAGGCGTCATTGCTGCCTGGATCGAATGTGGTCCCAAGCACGGTTAGCGACGCCTATGATGGCGGGTTCAAGCTTAGCCAACTCACCAACACGCTCGACATCCGCAAGGAATTCGATGTTGGCATGGCGGGTCCACTGACCTTCGCCTTTGGTGGCGAATATCGGCGCGACACCTATGAGATCATGCAGGGCGATTTCGCCTCCACCTATAAGGAAGGCGTCCAGTCCTTCCCCGGCTACAAGGATGTCGATGCCGGTGACCATAGCCGCAGTTCCAAGGCGGTCTACCTCAACCTGATCGCCAACCCGATCGAAGGCTGGACTCTCGATCTTGCCGGTCGCTATGAAGATTATAGCGACTTTGGCGATACCCAGATCGGCAAGATCACCACACGCTATGACTTCTCGGATGCCTTCGCTATTCGCGCCACAGCCAGCACCGGCTTCCGCGCGCCAACATTGGCCGAATCCTTCTATTCCACCGTGAATGTCGGACCGACCAGCGCCGTTCTGCAGCTCCCGGCTGGCTCGCCTGCTGCTTTGCTGCTCGGCTTCAATGCATTGAAACCGGAAAAATCGACCAACTTCTCGGCCGGTATCGTGGTGCGGCCGATCCCGCGGCTCGCGATCACGATCGATGGCTATTATATCAAGATCAAGGATCGCATCTCGGCCACCGCGTCGTTGCCTGCCATCCAGGGTGGCCTTCCTGTCGCAGGTGCCGAAAGCATCTTGGCCGCCATCGCCTCGACCGGGCTAGTCCTTGACACCGGCCTGCAAACGCTGGGCGTGGCAAGCTTCACCAACATGATCGATACCGAAACCTACGGCATCGACTTCGCCGCCCGCTATCCGGTGGCGCTGGACTTTGGCAAGCTCGACCTGTCGGTGCTGGCAAACTATAACAAGACGAAAATCACCGATAACAAGAACACCGCTTTGTTCAACGCACAGTCGGAAAGTTATATCGAGGACGCATCGCCGGAATATAAGGTCGTCGCTGGCATCAACTTCGCCAGCGGCCCGTTCAATGCCAATCTGCGCCAGACCTTCTATGGCAAGACCAGCATCCTTGTCCGCTCCGCTCTGTCGGCTGCTGCGATGAACGGCCAGCCCCAGTTGCGTGACGGCATCGTGAAGGCAACGGGCATTACCGACCTGGAACTCAGTTATAGCTTCACCGATAATATGAGCTTCTCGCTCGGCGCGAACAACCTGTTCGACAAGCGCCCCGAAAAGCCCAAACTGCTGGAGGGAGTAACGGTGCTGCCAGGCCAGTCGCCCTATGAAAGCGGATCGGGTGCCTGGAACGCAGTATATGGCCATGGTGCCTATGGTTCGGCGGGCGGCTATTATTACGCGCGTATCGACTTCAAATTCTAAATCATGTCACGAAGGGGGCCGGTTCGGGAACGAACCGGCCCTTTTGCTATGGAGGGTGCCTGCATGACCGGATCGTCCGACAGCCTGTCCCGCCGCATGCTGATGCGCGGGGCTATGGGTGCCACCGCCCTCACGACGGCCACGCCCGCCCTCGCCCAGCGCGGGCGCAAGGTCGATCTGCCCGACGATCCCGCCGCCATGGTCGCCAGCCTGACCGACGGCATCTTCCTCAATAGCAATGAACATCCCATCGGCCCTGGCGCTGCGGCGCTTGGCGCGCTGGCTAAGCTGCCGCCCTTGTCGGGGCGCTATGGCATGGCGTTCGCCGCCAAGCTGGAAAGCCTGTTCGCGCGGCAGAACGGCCTCTCGCCGACACAGGTGCAGGTCCATCCCGGCTCCTTCATGCCGCTGCGTTCGGTCGCGCTGACCTATTCCTCGACTGACCGGCCCATCGCCTATTTCGAGCCGACCTTCGACCAGGGATTTCTGGGGCTTGGCAACCAGAGCGTGACGCGATCGGTCGCCGTGCCGCTGTCGGGCGATTTCGCCGCAGACCCCCGCACATTGCTCGCCGCCGCGCCGAATGCGGGCGTCTATTATCTGTGCAATCCCAACAACCCGACCGGCCTGGTCACGGCGCGCGCCGACATCGACTGGCTGCTCGCCAACAAGCCCAAGGGCGCGATCCTGCTGATCGACGAAGCCTATATTGATTTCAGCGATGCCCGGACCTGCCTCGATCTGGTGGCCGGTGGCGCGGACGTGCTGGTGACGCGGACCTTTTCCAAGATTTACGGCCTTGCGGGCTTGCGCTGCGGCCTGATCGCGGGGCGCAAGGATCTGCTCGACGGCATGGCCCGCTATGGCACCAACATCACGCCCATGCCCGCCGTGATCGCGGCGGAGGCAAGCCTGCTCGATCCCACGCTCTTGCCAACGCGCAAGGCCGAGAATAAGGCGGTGCGCGATAATCTCTATCGCTGGCTCGACGCCCAAGGGCTGCGCTACCTACCCTCGCAGGCGAGCTTCGCGATGATCCATGTCGGCCGCTCCGGCGCGGACGTGACGGCCGCGCTGGCGGCGCAGAAAATCTATATTGGCGGCCCGCGTAAGCATATGGACGACTGGGTTCGCGTCTCGTTCGGCACACCGGCCGAAATGCAGGCGTTCAAGGCCGGACTGCTCAAGGCGCTGGCGTGAGCCTTAGCCGTCGCGAAGCGCTGAGCGCGGCGGTGGCCCTGCCGCTGGCGGCGCGGACGGCGCGCGCAGCGACGCCCACCCTTCCCGACAAGGACAGTTTCGCCGCCACGCCGGTCGCCTATCTCGACAGCGCATCGACGCACCCAATCAGCCTGGGCGCACGCGCCGCGATGGATGCCTATGTCGCTGGCCGCACGCTTGATCCCGCCGCGCTTACCCGCAAGCCGGTCGATCGGGCGGGAGTCATCGCCAAATTCGCGCGACTGGTGAACGCCGACGCGGACGAAATCACCTGGGTCCAATCCACCACCATGGGCGAGCAAGCGGTGCTGCGCGCGCTCGGCTTTCCCGGCAGCAAGGGCCGCGTGGTCACCGACACGCTGCATTTCTACGCCGCCTTCCCCATGTATCTGGAAATGGCCAAGCAGGGCGTCGATGTCGCCTGGGTCCAGGCGCGCGCGGGGCGCATCGAACTGGACGACATGGCCCGCGCCATTACGCCCGGCACCCGGCTTGTCAGCCTCTCGCTCGTATCGACTTATAATGGCTTCCAGCATGACCTGAAGGCGGTGTGCGACCTGGCGCACAAGGTCGGCGCGCTGGTCTATGCCGACATCATCCATGCGGCGGGGGCTGTCCCGGTCGATCTCCATGCCAGCGGCGTCGATTTCGCCGCCTGCGCCACCTATAAATGGCTGATGGGGGATTTCGGGCTTGGCTTCCTCTATGCCCGGCGTGGCGTATGGGACCAGCTACCCCGCACCGAATATGGCTATTACGGCTTTGCCGCGCCCGATGCCTCGCCGGGCATTGGCCTGTCGCCGCCGCAGACGCACGCCTATCCGCTCGACCCGCCGGGCGACGCGCCAGTCAGCTATGCCGTCCGCACGGGCGCGCTAGGCCATTTCGCGACCGGCACCTATGCGCAGGCGATCGTCGCCGCGCTCGATCATTCGCTCGATTATATCGGCCGCCTGTCGGTGCCCGCGATCCAGGCCCATGCCCAGCAACTGATCGCCCCCTTGCGCGAAGGCCTGCGCGCCAAGGGCTATGCGATCGTCACCCCATCCGGCACCACCGCGCCGCTGCTGACCGCGCTGCTGCCCGATGCCAAGGCGCGGCTGTCCGACCCGCTGACCAGGGCCGGGGTGCGTGTGTCGCTGCACGATCATCATCTGCGCGTCTCGCCTTCGGTGTTCAACGATGCGACAGATGTCGAACGGCTGCTCGCCGCCCTGCCTCGCGCCTGATATAGTGGAGAGACTGATGGTCCGCCTGATCCCCGCCGCCCTGCTGATGGCTACGACGCCTGCGTTCGCGCAACCCGCCCCCGCTCCGCAGCCCATGCCCGCCAGCCTGCCTTTCTCCCCCGCCATTAGGGTAGGCGACATCCTCTATATGTCGGGGCAGATCGGTCAGGTGCCGGAAGGCATGGACGCGCATAAGGAAGGGTTCGATGCGGCGGTCAGGGGTGCGATGGATGCGATTGGCGGCATCCTCAAGGATAATGGCCTCGACTTTGGCGATGTCGTCAAATGCACGGTCATGCTGGACGACATGGCCGACTGGCCCCGCTTCAATGCGGCCTATACGCCCTATTTCGCGGGCAAGCGCCTGCCGGCGCGCAGTGCTTTCGGTGCGGACGGCCTGGCGCTCGGCGCGCCGCTGGAGGTGGAATGTATCGCCGCGTTCAAATAGCGCTGGCTTCCCGCGCCAACAGCACCGGGACGCCGTCGCGCACCGGGTAAGCCAAGCCCGCCGCGTCGGACACCAGCGCCTTGCGCGCCGCGTCCCAGCGCAGGGGTGTGCGCGTCACCGGGCATACCAGCTTGGCGAGGAGCCAGGGGTCTATGGGCGCAGCCTGGCTCACTGCATCGTCGCGCCGCCGTCGCGGTCGGCGCGGCCGACGATCTGCATCAACTGGATGATCCGCTCCGACCGTTCGGACAGCGTATCGGCTTCCAGCAAGGTCTGCTTGGCGGCGGGGTCGAACGGGGCGATCTGGGCGATGCCGTTGACCAGCGACGTATCGTCCAGCCGCGACACCGCTGTCCAGTCCACCACATAGCCCAGCGCATCGGCAAAGCGCCGCGACTCCTGCTCCAGCGCAGCGCGTTCGACCGCGTGCAGCACTTCGTCTTCCTGTGGGGCCTGCTCGATGTCCGCTTCGATCTGGCGGAATTGCGTCGCCACCGGCAATTCGCGCACGAAGCGGAAGCGGGCGAGGCCGGTCAGGATGATGTTGAACCGCCCATCCTCCATCGCCTCGATATGGCTGACATGGCCCAGGCAGCCCATGTCGAACAGCGAGGGCACCGGCCCGCCTTCGCGCGGCTGGATCATGCCGATGCGCCGGTCGCGCGCCATCGCGTCATGGATCAGCGCCCGGTAGCGCGGCTCGAAAATATGCAGCGGCAGATCCATGCCCGGCAGCAGCAACGCGCCGGACAAGGGAAAGATCGAGACGCGCGCGAGGGGCATCAGGCGAAGAGAATCTGCGACAGCTTGCGACGCTGCGCGGATACCCACGGATCTTCCAACCCGACGGCTTCGAAGATGGTGACGAGTTGCGCGCGCGCCGCACCCTCGTTCCAGGTCCGGTCGCGCCGCACGATCTCCAGCAGCGCCTCGGCCGCCCCGTCACGGTCGCCATTGGCCATCAGGCCGCCAGCCATTTCGAACCGGGCTTCATGATCGTCGGGGTCTGCCGCGACCTTCGCTTCCACCGCCGACAGGTCCGCCAACGGCTTCACATCGCGCGCCAGAGCGATCGCTGCGCGCGCCTGATCGACCGCGCCATGCCGGGCAATCTCGGCGGGCAGGGCTGCCAACAGCGCTTCGGCCTCGTCCAACTGGCCCAGCATTACCAAAGCGCGCGCCTGTCCTGCGACCACCTCGACCATGTCGGGGGCCATTTGCGCGATCTGGGTGAATACCGACAGCGCGCGCTCGGCGTCGCCCTCGGCCAGCAATTCCTCGCCCATGGCGATCAGCGGGGCGATTTCCTGGGCCTGCGACTTTTCCTCCGATTCGATCGGCAATTGCGAGAGCAATTGGTCGAGATATTGTTTGAGCGCGCCTTCGGTCCGCGCCTGGGTCAAATCCGCGACCGGCTGGCCCTGGAACACGGCATAAACGGTCGGGATCGACTGGACCCGGAACTGGCTGGCGATGAAGCCATTGTCGTCCACATTGACCTTGACCAGCTTGACGCCCTTGGCCGCATAGTCGGCGCAAACCTTCTCGATGATCGGGGTCAGTTGCTTGCACGGGCCGCACCATTCGGCCCAGAAATCGACGATCACGAGCTGGGTGCGCGATGGCTCCACCACATCCTGGCGGAACGCCTCAATCGCCGCCTTGTCGGCCTCGCTCAATCCCAGGGTCGCCACGCTTCAATCTCCTGCCAATGCGGTGTGTCGCCGCCTCCATATATCGCCATATGGGGCGCGTCACCCTTTCCCCGCAAGACCGACTGTCAGAAGGTGTAGCCAATGCCAAGCGCGCCGATAAACTGGTTGCGCGATCCGGCGTCCGACACGATCGGCGAATCGGCATATTTGCCGAGCATCCGCGAATAGCCGGCCAGGCCGAAGAGCGCCCAACCCTTGCGAAGATCGCCCGACAGGGACTTGCCCGCCGTCAGGTTGGCGCTCATCCGCTTGAAGCCGGACCCGCGACCGGCACGGTCATAGACGTCGAGGCCACTGGCCAGGCTCTCTTGCGGTGTGATGTCGAAATAATAGCGGCCATATTTCTTGCCGACATAATCGGCCGAGAGGCTGAGGCCCGCGAAGGTGGTCATCGACAGCGGGGTGAAATATTCGACCGTCGGCGTGATGACATAACCGCCATGGGCGCCCGCCACATCCTTGGTCACGGCAACCCGCGCCGATATATTGTCATAGTCGCTGGTGATGACCCCGGTCTTGCCAATGCCGACAAAGGCACCGACCTCCACCGCGAGGTCGCGCTTGCCCAGCATCTGCACCGCCTCATCCTTGATCTGCTTGCGACTGGTCCGGTCGAGCCGGACGTTCACGATCGGCCCCAGTTCAAAATTCACGCTTGGTCCGATGGGGTCGGGGATCGCATCGACATAGAGCGACGTGCCGCGCGTCCAGAAGGCGTAGTCATGCACTTTACCGCGGGCTTGCGCGATCGGCAGGACGCGATAGTCGTCCGACCCTTCATAGCTTGGGATCATGGCGGCACCGGCCCCGATGGTCAGCGTACTATGCTGTTGTTCATCTTGAGCCAGCGCGGGCACAACAAGGGACAGGGTCGCGACAAGCGTCGCGGCCAGAGAGCAGCGGAAAAATGGCATGAAAAACCCTGTCTTGATGTGCGTCAGGGCCTAGAATGTTTCGCGCTGGTTACAGGTTCCCGCCGATGCGATCAACCGATCGGATCACAGGAAATATTTGAGCTTGATATCCTGCTCCACCGGCGCACCCGCTACGGGGAAGCTGGCCGACCGAAAACTGGGCGCGCCGAAACGCAGCACCGGGTTGCGCGAAAAGCCGACGCCTTCGCGCGGGATTCCGGCAAAAGTATCCAATTTGCCATTGCCATTTTCGTCATGGATGATGGCGATGGCATAATGGCCCGGTGCCATAGCACCCAGCGCGACTGCTCCGCCTTGCGCCGGGACGGCGAAATGGCGTTTGTCGGGGTCCTGGGTGCAGTCGGGGAAATGTTCGGGCATCCGCGTGACGCACACTAATAGCTGCCCCTTGCCGGACCGCAGCCCTTCCACCGCCATGCTGACCGACTGGGGCTGGCTGAGCGGTGCTGCCCCGCTCAATCCCGCCAATGCGATGACAGCCATCGCCACCCGCCCGATCATGCGCGCGCCTTCGTCGTGAAATCGCCCAGTCCCTGGTCGGTGCCGCATAGTCGGTCCCAGACGCGGAAATAGAGGCCATAATTGCAATTATAGCGATCATGATGCCGCTGATGATGGGTTGCCGTGATCAGCCATCCGCCGATCGGCCCCCGCACCATCCAGCGCGGGAACATCTCCCACCCCATATGATTGCTGACGCCCATTATCGTCATGATCGTCAGCACGACGCCAAGCGCACCGACATGGATGGGGATAAGGAACACCAGCGCCGGGATCACCACTGCGCCGGTCAGCGCTTCCCAGGGGTGGAAGCTCATCGCTGCCCAGGCCGTGGGCGGGCGGCTGGCATGATGCACCGCATGGGCGATGCGAAACAGCTTGGGTCGGTGCATCCAGCGATGGGTCCAGTAGAACCAGGTGTCATGCGCGGCGAGATAGAGCAGCACCGAGAGCGGCAGATACCAGAGCGGCATCGCCGCGACATCGGTGTAGATGCGCGTCCAGCCATGCGCCTGCCAGCCCCAGGCGACCACGCCCGCCGGTATGCCATAGATGAGCGCGGAAGCCAGCGACCAGGCTATTTCCCGCCCCATCTGCCTTTCCAGGCCCCGATAGAGGCCCGGCTGGCGAATCCGGGTGGCGAGCGCAAAGCCCCCGCTCGCCAACAGATACCGCACGCCGACAATGGCGCTCATCGCCAGGGCGGACAAAAGAATAGCTGCGACCATGAAGCGCCTATAGGCGCGATTGCGCGCCTGCGAAAGCGTAAGCCTGCACTTAAGTGCGGGGGCGTGCCTGGCGATAGCTGCCCAGCACCCGCACCCATTTGGTGTGGAACTCCAATTCGGCGAGCGCCCGGTCGACCGCAGGGTCGCCCGGCATCCCCTCGATATCGCAGAAAAATTCGGTCGCGGCAAAGCTTGCCCCGCGTTGGTAGCTTTCCAGCTTGGTCATATTGACGCCATTGGTCGCAAAGCCGCCCATCGCCTTGTAGAGCGCGGCGGGGACATTCTTCACCTCGAACAAAAAGGTGGTCATGACCGGCCCGACATGAGCGACCGGCATTTTGGATTCGCGCGCCAGCACCAGGAAGCGCGTCATATTATCGTCGCTATCCTCGATATTCTCGGCGATCAGGCGCAGGCCATAGAGTTCGGCAGCAAGATAAGGCGCGATCGCCCCTTCGCCGGGCGTCTTGCGTTCCGCCACCAGCGCCGCTGCGCCCGCGGTATCGGCATAGGCGACCGGCTGGATGCCGCGCTCGCGCAGATAGTGGCGGCACTGGCCAAGCGCCTGGGGATGGCTGATCGCACTCTTCACCGGGCTGGTGTCCGGCGCCATCAGGCAATGACGGATGCGCAGGAAATATTCGTCGACGATCGCCAGCCCCGATTCGGGCAGCAGGAAATGCATGTCCGCCACCCGCCCATGCAGGCTGTTTTCGATCGGAATGATCGCGCGCGCGGCAAGGCCATTGCGCACGGCATCAATCGCGTCCTCGAACGCGAAACAGGGCAAGGGCACGCAATCGGGCGCATAGCCCAAGGCGGCGAGGTGCGAATTGGCCCCCGGCGCGCCCTGATAGGCGACGGCACGGGCCGGATCGGCGGCCGCCTTGGCTGCGAGGTCGGCGACGATCACGCGGGCGGGGGCTGGATAGTTGTCCATAAGTGGCTGGGCGCTTAAGCCGTTGTCTGGCCGCACGCAAGCATCGGCGGGGCCGTACTCGGCCACCCTGGCATATTTCCCACGTCAACCCGGCTTGCACCTTGACGTGTCCGCCATTATGGCAGCGCACAAGAGGGGGCGCGGAACATAGCCGCCCGAAAAGATACGCAAGGGAAATCGAGCGAAATGGGCGATCGTTTTAATACCATAGCGGGCTGGGCACTGTTCGCGGGCATTATCGCACTGGGCGGCGCGATCGTCAGTTCCAAAATTTTCCATGACGAGCGGCCCGAAACCATGGGCTATGCGATTGAGGGCGTCGAAGCCGAGGGTGAAGGTGCCGTTGCCGGTCCCAGCCTCAACACCCTGCTCGCCGGCGCGGACGTCGCGGCGGGTGAAAAAGTGTTCGCCAAATGCGCCGCCTGCCACACCGTCAACCAGGGTGGCGCGAACGGCATTGGTCCCAATCTTTGGGATTCGGTCGGCAAGGCGCATGGCCATGTCGCTGGCTTTGCCTATTCCGAAGCGCTCAAGTCGGTTCCGGGCAACTGGACGTTCGAGGCACTGGATAAGTGGCTGAAGAGCCCGCGTGAATATGCGCCCGGTACGAAGATGACCTTTGCTGGCCTTGGCAACCCCGTCGATCGCGCCAACCTGATCGCCTGGCTCAATACGCAGGGTTCCAACCTGCCCCTGCCCGCCGCCGATGCGGAGCCGGAAGCCGAAGGTGATAACGCCGCCGCAGCCGATAATGCCGCAAATGCAGCCGAGGCTCCGGCCGAGAACGCAGCCGAATAATTCGCCTCAGGCGGCATGATCCGTATCGAGGATCTGACAGGCGCGGCCCTAGGGGCCGCGCTTGATTCGCTCGCCGACCTGCGAATCACGGTATTTCGCGATTTTCCCTATCTCTATGATGGATCAGGTGCGGCGGGGCGCGCCTATGAACAGGATTATCTGACCGCCTATGCGCAAAGCCCCGGCGCGCTCATCGTCGGCGCATTTGCTGATGACGGCGGTGGCGAACGGCTGATCGGCGCGGCCACCGCCGCACCGATGGCCGATCACGCCCCCGAATTCGCCGCCCCCTTCCGCGCGCAGGGCATCGCCATCGCTCAGGTCTATTATTTCGGCGAATCCGTGTTGCTGCCCCGATGGCGCGGCCATGGCGTAGGCCATGCCTTCTTCGACCGGCGTGAGGCCAAGGCGCGTGCAGAGGGCTTCACGATCGCGGCCTTTTGCGCAGTGATCCGCCCCCCGGATCACCCCGCCCGTCCCACCGACTATAGCCCGCTCGACCCCTTCTGGCGCAAACGCGGCTTTGCGCCCGTCGAGGGGCTGATCGCGCATTATGACTGGAAGGATGTGGGGGAAGCAGCGAACAGTGCCCACCCGATGCAGTTCTGGCTCAAGCATCTGGACTGACAGGTCAGGCGCCCTTCAGCAGGCCGCCACCAGCAGCTTGTCGATCTTGCGGCCATCCATGTCGACGATCTCGAACCGCCAGCCCTGGTCCTCGATATAGTCGCCGACTTCGGGCAAGCGCTTCATCAGCCACAGGACATGGCCGGCGACGGTCGCATAGTCGCGGTCCTCCGACAGATCGACGCCGATCCGCTCGGCCAGTTGGTCGATCGGCATCTGCCCCGATACCAGCAGGCTGCCATCCTCCCGCTCGACCAGATCGGGTTCGTCGAACGCATCGCGGTCAGAGGCGAAATGGCCCGCTATCGCCGACAGCAAGTCGGCCGGGGTCACGATCCCTTCGAAATGGCCATATTCGTCATGGACCATGACCATCGGCACATCCGACCGGCGCAGCACTTCCAGCGCGTCCATGGCATCGACCTGATCGGGCACCACCTCCGCCTTGCGCATCAGTGCGCCGACATTGAGCGGTTCGCCCCGGAACAGCGCGGTCATGATATCGCGCGCCTGGACAATGCCGATAATATCCTCGACCGATCCGCGCCCCACCGGCAGCCTGGTATGCGGCGTTTCCAGAAGGCGCGCGCGAATCGTATCCTCGTCCGCGGCGATGTCGATCCAGTCGACATCCATCCGCTGCGTCATCACCTCGCGCACCGGCCGGTCGGCCAGCCGCACGACGCCCGAAATGATCGCCCGCTCGCTTTCCTCGATCACGCCCGATCTGGTCGCTTCGGCTACGATCAGGTGCAATTCCTCGACCGTCACATGATGTTCCGATTCGCGGTCCATGCGCAGCAGCTTGAAGATCAGGCTGCTCGATCCATCCAATATCCAGACGATGGGCGCGGTGATTTTCGACAGCCAGAACATCGGCGTCGCGACCACGATCGCGATCGCCTCCGGCGCGCGCAGCGCGAATTGCTTGGGCACCAGTTCGCCGACGATCAGCGAGGCATAGGTCGTCAGGCCGATCACCAGGGCAAAGCCCACCGTTGCCGAAACCGTAGCCGACAGGCCCAGCCCGCGCAACTGCTCGCCCACCGGCCCGCCCAGGCTGGCCCCCGAATAAGCACCTGTTCCGATACCGATGAGGGTAATGCCGATCTGGACCGTGGACAGGAATTTGCCAGGATCGCTGGCCAGCGCCATCGCCGTGGTCGCGCCCTTGCGCCCCGCCTTTTCCAACCCCTGCAACCGGGGCTTGCGCGCCGATACGATGGCAAGCTCCGACATCGCAAAGACGCCGTTCAACGCCACCAGCGCCAGGATGATGACAAGATCTGCCCAGGGAAAGGGCGTCGGATTGGGGAGGGGTATCGTGGCCATGGTGGTCGAAGAAAGGCTATACTCTCTATTCTTTCATTTGCACAACCGTCCCATCATGGCCAGTTCAGTTCGCTTGTGGAACAAAGACACCCGCTCAGCGATTTGGGGGGCATCCGCTCCACAGGGCGATAAGACAAGGGAAATAGTCTCATGAGGATTTCACACCGCATCATCGGCACCGCCGGTCTGGCCGCGATGCTCGCCACCACCGCCTGCACCACGGACCCGAACACAGGTCAGCGTACGATTTCGAAGGCCGCGATCGGCGGCATCGGCGGCGCGCTGGGCGGCTATCTGTTGGGCGATCTGGTTGGCGGCCGCAACGACCGCACCGAAAAGATCCTGGGTGCGGGCATCGGCGCGGTCGCGGGTGCGGGCGTTGGCGCGTATATGGATGCGCAGGAACGCAAGTTGCGCGAGGACACCGCCGGCACCGGCGTCGATGTGATTCGCGACGGCGACGACCTGCTGCTGCGCATGCCATCGGGCATCACCTTTGCCTATGATCGGGCCGATGTGCAGCCCCAGTTCCAGCCGACGCTGAACGATGTAGCGGCCGTGCTGGCGCAATATCCCAAAACCTATATCGACGTGTTCGGCCATACCGACAGCGATGGTGCCGACGCCTATAACCAGACCCTTTCCGAACGGCGCGCCCAGGCGGTGTCGAACTATCTGGTCAGCCGTGGCGTGCAGTCCGCCCGCATCGGAACGCGCGGCTTTGGCGAGACCCAGCCGATCGCGTCGAACGCGACCGAAGAAGGCAAGGCCGCCAACCGCCGGGTCGAGATCAAGATCTCGCCGGTGACCGAGGCCGACGTGCGGCGCTAAAGCATATCCTCCCCGGTACGGGGAGGTGGCAGGCGAAGCCTGACGGAGGGGGTGCGCCCAGTGGCACTCCCCCTCCACCACGCCCTTCGGGCGTTTGATTGAGTCACGTGCCTCAATCAAACCCCCTCCCCGTTCCGGGGAGGATTAGAAACTTGCTTTCAGGCCGTCGATTACGAATTGGGCGGCCAGGGCGGCGAGTAGCACGCCGAGCAACCGGGTGATCACCGCCTCGATCTTGCGACCGAGCAGCGCCATCAACGGCCCGGCCGCCAACAGCGCGCCGAGCATCAGCGCCAGCGTCAAGAGCACCGCGCCCAGCACGACCAGACGTTCGGTCATATCATGAGCGCGCGACATGAGCAGCATCACCGTGGCGATCGACCCCGGCCCGGCGATCATGGGCATGGCCATCGGGAAGACCGAGACATCCTCGACATGGGGTTCTTCGTCGGTGAGTTTCTGCGCCCGGTCCTCGCGCCGCTGGGTGCGTTTTTCGAAGACCATGTCCATCGCGATCATGAACAGCATGATGCCGCCCGCGATGCGGAAACTGTCCAGCTCGATGCCCAGCACGCCGAGCAGTTGCTTGCCCCACAGCGCGAAGACCAGCAGGATAGCCGCCGCGATGCCGACTGCGCGGATCGCCATGGCGCGTCGTTCGGCCGCGCTTGCCGCGCTGGTCAGGCTGGCATAAATGGGCGCGCAGCCCGGCGGGTCGATCACCACGAACAGGGTGACGAAGGCCGACAGGAATAATTCGATCATGATCCGGCCCCTACCCTGTCCGCTATGACGGCATCATAGCTGCTGCCATTCCATATTTGCACGTTGACGGTGCGGCTGCCATCGGCGGCGACGTCAGCGCTCCAGAGCAGGCTGTCGTCGGGCGGCGGGGGCAGGTCGTTTTTACCCGGCGGTGGCCCCTCGGCACGCGGCGGCCGCTTGCAGGTGGCGACCTTGCCGGTCAGAAATTCAGGCGCGGCGCGGGGGCTGGCGAGCGGGGCGCGATGATCGAAGATCCATTTCCATACTCCCTTCTTGTCGCGCCGCCAGATGGTGGTGAAAGAACCGACCGATCCGTCGGTGGCGCTCCAATTGCCGGTGCTGGCGGCGAGGCCACCGTCGCATCCGACATAGACGATCGAGGGGGACCAACTCATCGGTGCGGGCGGATCGGCGCGGCCCTTGAGCCAGTCCTTTGCCAATACGCGCTGCGGCACGGCCATCACCGCGTCATCGGCTGCGGTCTCGCGAAAGGCGGTCCATTGCCCCTTTTGCCTGGCCAGCCGGTTGAAGGCGATTTCGGCGGCGATGACCGAACTGGGGTCGGGCTGAAAGCGCAGCGGCGGGCGGGCGGAGACCGGCACTGCGAGCAGCGCCAGCGCGCTGAGCGTCAGGAGGGCGGCGCGTGCCCTCACAAGCCCTCCGGCTTGGGCAGCCCCGCGCGGGCATGGGCGGCGACCAGCGTGTTGCGCAGCAGCACTGCGATGGTCATTGGACCGACGCCGCCGGGGACGGGCGTGATCGCGCGGACATGGGCCAGCGCTTCAGCGGTGGCGACATCGCCGACGATCCGGCTCTTGCCATCCTCAGTATCGGTCACACGGTTGATGCCGACGTCGATCACGGTCGCGCCGGGCTTGATCCATTCGCCCTTGACCATTTCGGCCCGGCCGACGGCGGCGACGACGATATCAGCGCGGTGGACGATGCTGGCGAGGTCGCGGGTGCGGCTGTGCGCGATGGTGACGGTGCAGCTTTCGGCAAGCAGCAACTGCGCCATCGGCTTGCCGACGATATTGGAGCGGCCGACCACGACCGCCTCCAGCCCCGACAGGTCGCCCAGCTCATCCTTGAGCAACATGATGCAGCCCATCGGCGTGCAGGGGACCAGCGCCTCCTGCCCCGTCGCCAGACGGCCGGCATTGACGACATGGAAGCCATCGACGTCCTTGGCCGGGTCGATCGCGGCGATGACGCTGGCTTCGTCGATATGATCAGGCAGCGGCAACTGGACCAATATGCCGTCGATGCGGTCGTCCTGGTTGAGTTCCGCGATCAGGTCGAGCAGGTCGTCCTGGCCGATGCTGACCGGGCGCTTGAACTCATAGCTTTCCATGCCGACCGCGACGGTCATCTTGCCCTTGGACCGGACGTAGACGCTGCTGGCCGGGTCTTCGCCGACCAGCACAACGGCAAGGCCCGGCTTGCGCCCGGTCTGCGCGGAGAAGGCGGCGACACCCTCGGCCACCGTGTCGCGCAGCCCCGCCGCATAAGCCTTGCCGTCGATGATCTTGCCGATGGTCATGTTGCTTGCACCCATATGTCGATGATGGCGGTGAGACGCGCCGCCGCTTGCGCCCCATCCCGTATCCGCAGCCGCTTTAGCCGGTTGGTGTCGCCCGATTCCAGTAAAATCGCGCTTTTGGGCCAATCGAGCGCCTTGGCCAGCAGCGCGATCAGCGCGGCATTGGCGCGGCCCTTTTCGGGCACGGCGCGCACGCGGGCGCAGAGCCAGCCCGCGCCCTTCTCGTCCGTCCAGCCGCCGCCGATCGCATCCTTCGCAGCGCCCGGCGTCAGCCGGACGGCGAGCAGCAGATCATCGCCCGCGCGTGACCAGACCGCGATCAGGCAACCGCGCGCATCAGCGCCCCGAACAAATTGGTGCGCACCGGCCCTTGAAGAATGATGACGACAAGCAGCACCACCATCGGCGACAGATCGAGCGCGCCGAGATCGGGCAGCACTTTACGCACCGGGCGGTAGAGCGGCTCGGTCATGCGATCGAGCGCATAGAGGCCGTTGCGGACATATTCGTTGGAGGTGTTGATGACGTTGAAGGCGATCAGCCAGCTCAGCACCGCCTGGACGATGATGATCCACCACACCGCTTCCAGCACGATATAGACGATGCCGTTGAGGGCGTTCAGAAGTTCGTACAAGCTATCGTTCTCCGCTGGTCACCCGCCACGGGGACGGGTTCTTCGATCTATGCTTTAGCGCAGGCGGCAGGCCGTCCACAAGCGGCAGCACGCGCGCTTAGCGCCGGATCAGCGTGCCCGCGCCGCGCCGGGTGAAGATTTCGAGCAGCATCGCATGGGGCACCCGGCCGTCGAGGATGACGGCGGCGTCCACCCCGCCCTCGACCGCGCGGACGCAGGTTTCGAGCTTGGGAATCATGCCCCCGCTGATCGTGCCGTCCTGTTGCAACACCTCGATCGCCTGCGGGTCGAGGTCGGTCAGGAGGTTCTTGTCCTTGTCCAGCACGCCCGCGACATCGGTCAGCAGGAAGAAGCGCGATGCGCCGAGTTCGGCGGCGATCGCGCCCGCCATCGTGTCGGCATTGACATTGTAGGTATGGCCGTCCGCGCCGATGCCGACGGGGGCGACCACGGGGATGATGCCGTCCTGCGTCAGCGTGTCGAGGATGCGGCGGTCGACCTTTACCGGGTCACCGACGAAGCCCAGGTCGACATTGCGCTCGATCCCCGAATTGGGGTCGGCCTCCCGCTTGCCCAGCACTTTTTCGCAGAGGATGAGGTTGCCGTCCTTGCCGGAGATGCCGACGGCGCGGCCGCCAGCGCCAGCGATCCAGCCAACGATTTCCTTGTTGATGGAGCCGGCCAGCACCATTTCGGCGATCTTGGCGGTTTCGGCATCCGTGACGCGCAGGCCGCCGACGAACTCCGATTCGACGCCGAGCTTCTTGAGCATCGCGCCGATCTGTGGCCCGCCGCCATGGACGACGACCACATTAATGCCGACCGCCTTCATCAGCACCACATCCTCGGCGAAGTCGCGCGCCGCTTCAGGATCGCCCATGGCGTGGCCGCCATATTTGACGACGAAGGTCTTGCCCGCATAGCGCTGCATATAGGGCAGCGCTTCGACCAGGGTTTCGGCCTTGGCGAGGAGCGCGGGATCGGGGGCGTGATTGCTGTTCATGCGCGGGCGCATAAGCCCTAAGCGGGGGTATCGCAAGGCCGGGACCGTACAGCGACCCGGACAGTGGTCGCGCATTTTTCGATTTTGATTAGTTAGCTAACTAATCGCAAGTCCACTCCCAAGAGTTTGATGCGTTGACGTTCTTTCTTCGTCCTTGCGAGCGCAGCGAAGCAATCCATTGTGGTGCCGGTGGATTGCTTCGCGGCGCTCGCAATGACGATTCGGCTGCAAGTCAGGCGCGGTCGAGCCGCCGTCCGAGGCCGACCAGCAGATAGATGACCGGCGGGACGAGCAGCGCGGACAGCACAACCTTGGCCAGCATCTGCCCCAGCAGCAGTTCGCCGATCGGGAAGATGCCGTAAAAGGCGATCGATACGAACAGCAACGTATCGACAATCTGCGAGAGGATGCTGGCGACCGCCGCGCGCAGCCAGAGCATCCGGCTGCCCTCCCGTCCCTTGAGCGCCGCGAACAAGGTAACGTTGAGCGTCTGCGAAAGGCCATAGGCGATGATGCCGCCGAGCCAGATGCGCGGCGTGCCGCCCATCATCATGGCAAAGGCGTCGGCGCGCGCCGGGTCCATGTCATTGGCCGCAGGCACGGACAGGACGATGATGGACAGCAGGATTGAGGCGATCAGCGGCAGGAAACCGATCTGCACCAGCCGGTTGGCGACGGCGCGGCCATGGAGTTCGGCCACCGCGCTGGAAATCGTCACCAGCAGCAGGAAGGCGAAAATGCCCGCCTCCACCGCCAGCGGTCCCAAGCCAACCATAGGTCCAAGCGCGGAAATCGGTCCCAGCGTTACCTGTTTATTGCCGAGCACGCCCGCAATGCAGACCATGCCGCCATAAAAAATCGCGAAGGAAAAGAGCGAGCGGCTGATCGGCGCGGGAGAGGTGGTCATCGTCGGCACTTAGCCATATTTGCGAGGTGGGGGAAGATGGCGCGGATCAGGTGGTCAGTTGATATTTGAGGCCCATCGCCTGCGCCAGGTTACGCAAGCGCCGCTCCACCGCCTCGCCAAACAGTTCCGCGTCCTCCTGTTGCAGCGACAGGGTGAGCAGATCGCCCGCCCGCCCCAGCCGCGACAGGGTGAGCGGCCCTTCGACACCGCCCGACAGGCGTTGGGCGAGCCGGATTGCGAGGCCCCAGAGCGCGGCATGCCGCAGGGCTTCGGGGGAGGCGAGCTGCTCGACGCCCACCGGCACGGACAGGCCGCCACCGAAATTGCTGTGCAGCGCCTGCGCCAGCATCGCGCGTTCGGCGGCGGTGATGCCGACCCAATTGCTGTGCAGCGCGATCTCCACCCCCCGCTCGGCGCGGAAGTCGGGATTGGCGCGCCAGCCAACATCGGCCAGCAGACAGGCGGCGCGGCGGATGCGGCGCAGATCGGCGCTGTCGTCCAGAAAGAGTGGCGCGATCCAGCGTTCGATGCGGTCGCCATGGCCCCGGAAGCGCGACTGCGCCTCCCCTTCCGCCTCGGCCGCGACCAGCAGGGGATCATCCTGTCGAATATCGGCGGGCAAATCCTCGTAGAGCAGCCCTTCGCGCAGGCCATAGGCCGAGACGATCAGGCGGCTCGACCGCAATTGCCGCACCACGACCGACAGCAAGGCAGCGGCGTTGGGCAGGGTCGGGATGCGCGACCCGCTCATCGCCGGGATGCTCTTGAGCCGGGCGCGACCGACATGCGAGACGATGCGCGTCAATTGTTCGGCGCGCGCGGCGGTCATTTCATATTGATGGACGACCGGCAGCGGAAAATTGGTCAATTGCATGTCGAACCGCGCCAGCGCGCGCCACGATCCGCCGACCAGATAGAAGGGCAGGTCGGGTTCCGGCTGCCAGCCCGCCTTCTCCATCATCGCCTTGACCCGCCGTTCGAGTGCGCCCGGCCCCTTCGCGCGGATTTCCGGCAAGCGCAGCACACCCAGGGGCAGCGAGATCGTCTGTTCGACCGCGCCATTGCGAATCCGCGCCAGTTCGAGGCTACCGCCGCCCAGATCGCCGACGATGCCGTCCGCGCCAGGAATGCCCGACAACACGCCCATGGCCGCACCGATCGCTTCCTGCGCCCCGGTCAATATCTCGACGGTCAGGCCCATGGCGGCGGCACGGGCGATAAATTCATCGCCATTGGTCGCGTCGCGCACCGCCGCCGTGGCGACGCAGCGAATATGGGCGACCTTCATATCCTGGCACAGATGGGCGAAACGGCCGATCGCGCGCAGGCCGCGCTCCATCGGTTGTTCCTCGATCCGGCCGGTCCGGGCGAGCGACGCGCCCAGTCCCGCCATCACCTTTTCATTGAAGAGGATGAAGGGTAGCCGCCGTGGCCCGTCATAGACGACGAGGCGCACGCTGTTGGAACCGATGTCGATGATCGCCGTGCGCGCGTTCGCGGGCTGGGGCGAGGTCGCCATGGTCTGGGCAGCGGCACGGACCCGGCTGAGCATCGAGTTCATGCGCGTCAAACCCGCCCGCGCAGGCGCAGGGTCGGCACCGCTTCATTGTCGAGCGCCGCGCCACGGCCCGACAGCGACGGGTTGGTCATGAAATAGCGGTGCAGGTTGAACGGCTTTTCGCCCGCATCGACGCGGGTATAATGGCCATCGCTATCCAGTTCCCAGCTTTGTTCGGTGTCGATGAGGTTAGCGACCATCACCTGGTCGAGAATCTGGTCATGGACGGTGGGATTTTCGATCGGTGCCATAAATTCGACGCGCCGGTCGAAGTTGCGCGGCATCCAGTCGGCCGAGCTGATATAGACTTTCGCGCCATTATTGGGCAGCGCATTGCCGTTGCCAAACACGGCGATACGGCTATGTTCCAGGAAGCGGCCGACGACCGATTTCACCCGGATATTGTCGGACATGCCGGGAACGCCGGGCCGCAGGCAGCATATGCCGCGCACGATCAGGTCGATCTGCACGCCCGCATTGCTGGCGGCGTAGAGTTTTTCGATCAACACGGGATCGACCAGCGAGTTCATTTTGGCCCAGATGGTGCCGGGCCGTCCGGCGCGGCTATGCTCAATCTCGTCATCGACCAGCGCGCAGAGGCGATCGCGCAGGTCGCGCGGCGACATCACCAGCTTTTCCAGCCGCTTGGGTTCGACATAGCCGGTGATGTAATTGAACAAGGCGGCGGCATCGCGGCTATAGGCCGGATCAGCCGTGAAGAAGCTCAAATCGGTATAGATGCGCGCGGTAATCGGGTGATAATTGCCGGTGCCGAAATGGCAGTAGCTGCGAAACTGTTCGCCCTCGCGCCGGATCACCATCGAAATCTTGGCGTGGGTCTTCCAGTCGATGAAGCCATAGACGACCTGCACCCCCGCGCGTTCGAGCGCATCGGCCCACAGGATATTCTGTTCCTCGTCGAAACGGGCCTTGAGTTCGACCACGGCGGTTACGGACTTGCCCGCCTCCGCCGCGTCGATCAGCGCGCGGATGATCGCCGATTGCTTGCCCGCGCGATAGAGCGTCTGCTTGATCGCCACCACATCGGGGTCGACCGCCGCCTGTTTCAGGAAAGAAACGACGACGTCGAACGCCTCATAGGGATGGTGGACGACAATGTCCTTGGCGCGGATCGCGGCGAAGCAATCGCCGCCATATTCGCGGATGCGTTCGGGAAAGCGTGGCGCATAGGGTTCGAATTTGAGGTCGGGCCGGTCCTCGTCAACGATGCCGGACAGGTCGCCGATGCCGACAAACCCCTCGACCTCGGCAATCATCGCCTCATGCCCCTGGATCATGTCCTGGAGCATTTCCTCGACCGGCTCAGGAATACGCTCTTCTATCTCCATGCGGATCACGCGGCCGCGGCGGCGGCGCTTGATCGCGCTGCGGAAGTGGCGGACCAGATCTTCGGCCTCTTCCTCGATTTCAATGTCGCTGTCGCGGATGATGCGGAACACGCCGCTGTTGCGCACCTGATAGCCGGGGAAAAGGTCGCCCGAAAAGCGGCGCACCACCGCCTCCAGCGCGATATAGCGGGCGGTCGGGCCAGGCACGCGCACAAAGCGGGCGAGCGTGGCGGGGATCATCACCAGTTCGCGGATCGGTTGCTTGTCCGACAGGCGCAGCAGGTCGAACACGATCGACAGGCCCTGATTGGGGATGAAGGGAAAGGGATGCGCCGGATCAAGCGCCTGAGGCGTCAGGATCGGGAAGATTTGGGTGAGGAAATGATCGCGCAGCCAGGCTTCGCTCAGCGCGTCCATCGGGCTGGTCGGGCCGACCACCTCGATCCCCACCTGCGCCAGTTCGCCATGCAATATGCCCCAGACCTTTTGCTGCGCCATCATCAGCCGCGTCGTTTCAGCGGCGATCGCGGCGAGCTGCTGCCCGGCGGTCAGCCCGTCGACCGAGCGCAGGTCGACATCCTGCAACTGCTGCCCCTTCAGCCCCGCAACGCGGACGGAGAAAAATTCATCCAGGTTCGCGCCGGAGATGGACAGGAAACGTAGCCGTTCCAGCAAGGGATGGGCGCGGTTCATCGCTTCCTCCAGCACCCGCTGGTTGAAGGCGAGCCAGGAGAGTTCGCGGTTAAAATAGCGGTCGCCATGCAGCGACAGGCTGGGTGTAGGATCGGCTTCGGCCACGGATTACTCGCGGTTGGCGGTGGAAGGATCGGGCGGCACTATAGGCAGAAAACCGGCATCTTGCAGAGCCTGTTTCGCCAGTGCGGTGGAAATCTTACGACCAGATGACAGCGCCGCCGCGTCGAGCAGGCGGGTGACGGCGTCGATCGCCCCATAGCTACGCTCAATCCGGCGCAATAGCCAGTCGGGCAGGTCCGCCGCATAGCCCGCCCCGGCGCGATCGAAGGCGCGGGCGATCAGGGCGCGGGCGAGCGGCTCGTCGGGTTCGGCCATGGCGACATGGGGCACCGCCGCGAGGCGGGAGCGCAGGTCGGGCAAGGCGACGGTCCAGGTGGAAGGCGAGGCCAACCCCACCAGCAGCAGCGGTCGCCGGTCGGTCTGCGCCGCGTTCCAGGCGTGGAACAGGCGATGTTCGTCCTGCCCCTGCGCATCGTCGATGATGGTGCCGCCGCTCATCCGCGCGAAAAGGCGGGCGAGCGTCGAGCGCCCCGATCGCGGCGGGCCGGTCAGCACGCTGACCGATAGCGGCCAGTCGCGCCAGCGTTCCAGATGGGTGACGGCCTGGGCATTGGCCTCGCTGACCAGGAAGTCCCCGTCGCGCGCATCGCCATGCCAGTCAAAGGGCAGGCTGATCTGGCTCATTGCGCGGTGGGAGCAGGTCCGCCCGACCCGGCCGGTGCCTGACGCCGGACGATCCGCAAGGTCGTGCCGGAGGCAGCGACGGTGTAGCCGCGCGCCTGAAGCCCGGTGCGCAGCATGTCCATCGTGCCTTCGAACCGGACCTGCATGACCGAGGTGCCGCCCAAAGCGAGGCTGCTGGTCGTAGCCGACCGGACGCCCGGCACCGCACGCACCGATGCCTCGCCCTGTGTCACCGACCCGACATCGGGCGTGTCGAACTGGATCGTGAAGCTCGCGCCACTGGGCGCGACCGGGGGCAATTCGCTCGTCTCGACGATCGTTTCGCTGACAGTCTCCAGTTCCAGCGTGGCCGGATCGACCGGCTCCTCAATGATGAGCGAGGGGTCGGGCCGCAGGCGGCCATCATTGAGCGCGCGGATATAGAGTTCGTCGATCCGCCGCGCGCCTTCGTCCAGCATCTTGGCCAGGCCGCTGTCGTTCGAAGCGCGCAGCGTGACACTGCCGATCAGGCTGTTGTCGGGGCCATAGCGGGCGGTGAAGGTGCCGGTGACCGGGCCACCGGGATAGGCGCGATCGAGCCGGGCGATCGGGATCACCACATCGGCCGCACCATATTGGTCAAGCAAAACGCGCCACCACAGGCGGCCGCGCCGTCCGGTCTGGCCGGCGTTCAGCAGGATCGGGTCGGCGATCGACCCGGCGACGCGGACATAGTCGATCGCGCTGTCCCCGGTGCGATAGCGCGCCCAGGCCTTTTGCCATTCATTGGTGCGTTCATAGGAGACGGCCGATCCGCCATCCCACAGCACAGGAATGACGAGCAGAGGCGGCGAGCGCATCACATTGCCTGAAACGCCCAGCAACTGGCCGGTCCGCGCGCGGTCGAACAAGATAGTCAGCGTCGCGACATAGCGGGTCGGCCCGACCTGTTCATAATCAATCTCGATGCCCGATACCATCGCCTCGATCTGCGAATCGGACAGGGACGGCGCGCCCGCGCCGCTGTGCGTGCGGCTCCACAGCATCCGCCAAGCCTGCCGCTGGGCCATGCGCCAGCCAGCATAGCGGGCGCTGTCGGCATCCTTGGCGACGACATCGACCTTGACCCCCGGCACCTCGAAATCGCCGCCGCTGGCGATCGGCGGGACGCCGCGCTCCCCCTCCATCTGCGCGAACAGCGCGGCGGCGGCCAGACCGAGCGCGATGGCGAACAGGATCTGCGCCGGGCGCGACAGCGCGCGCAGGGCTGCGCCGGGCGACAGGGACAGGCGGGAGAAGGTCTGGGCAAGGCTCACGCGCGCCCTTTTGGCGGGATTTGCCCTATATGCCAAGCGCCAACCTTCACCCCTGATGCCGTTCGGCCCGTTACAGGGGGCCAATGATGGAAGGTTCCGTTTTCGCATCGATTGCTCTAGGGGCGTCTGCCATGACCGATACCGAATCCTATAGCTACGCCAAGGCTGGCGTCGACATCGCCGCCGGCAATGCGCTGGTGCGCGCCATCGCCCCCCTGGCCAAGGCCACCCGCCGCCCCGGCGCGGACGCCGACCTTGGCGGCTTTGGCGGCTTTTTCGACCTCAAGGCGGCGGGCTTTACCGATCCGCTGCTGGTCGCGGCCAATGACGGCGTGGGCACGAAGCTGAAATTGGCGATCGACCATGACCGCCATGATGGCGTGGGCATCGACCTGGTTGCCATGTGCGCCAACGACCTGATCGTGCAGGGAGCCGAGCCGCTATTCTTCCTCGATTATTATGCCACCGGCAAGCTGGAGAGCGGCGTGGCCGAGCGCGTCATCGCCGGGATCGCCGAGGGCTGCCGGATCGCGGGCTGCGCGCTGATCGGCGGCGAAACCGCCGAAATGCCGGGCATGTATGCGCCGGGCGACTATGATCTGGCGGGCTTTTGCGTCGGCGCGGTCGAACGGACCAAGGTGCTGACCGGCAACCGGGTGAAGGCGGGCGACGTGCTGCTGGGCATCGCTTCGTCGGGCGTCCATTCCAACGGCTTCTCGCTGGTCCGTCGCCTCGCCGCCGACAAGGGCTGGAAGCTCGATCGTCCTGCGATCTTCGACAATGAAGTGCTGCTGATCGACGCGCTGATGGCGCCGACGCGCATCTATGTGAAGAGCCTGCTGCCGCTGGTGCGCGCAGGCATGGTCAATGCGCTGGCGCATATCACCGGCGGCGGTTTGCTGGAAAACATCCCCCGCGTGCTGCCCGACGGCTGTCACGCGATGGTCGATGCCGACACCTGGGAACAGCCGCGGCTGATGGCCTTCCTTCAGGCGCAGGGGCATATTGAGCCGGCGGAGATGGCGCGCACCTTCAATTGTGGCATCGGCATGGTGCTGGCCGTGGACGAAGCCCATGTCGCGGGCGTCACCACGTCGCTGGCCGCGGCGGGCGAAAGCGTCCACCGCATCGGCGTGGTGCAGGCGGGCGACAAGGGCTGCACCGTGCGCGGGTCGACCGAGACATGGAGCGCGAAGGCCGACTGGTCGGCGACGCATCTGGGGTGAGCCCCGTCCCCTCCTCCGTTCGGTTCGAGAATCCTGAGCTTGTCGAAGGGCGAGAACGGCGCGCATAGTTCTCGACAAGCTCGAACCGAACGGATGTTGTTATGCACAAAGCCAAAGTCGGCGTCCTGATTTCCGGTCGCGGGTCCAATATGGCGGCGCTGCTTTATGCCGCCAAGGCCGATGATTGCCCCTATGAGATCGTGCTGGTCGCCGCCAATGATCCGCAAGCACCGGGGCTGAAGCTGGCCGCCGCCGAAGGGATCGCGACCTTTGGCCAGAGCCACAAGGGCTTGAAGCGCGCCGCGTTCGACCAGATCATGGATGCGCAATTGCGTGCGGCGGGCGCGCACTATGTCGCGCTGGCGGGCTATATGCGGCTCTTGTCGGCCGAATTTGTTGCCGGATGGGAAGAGCGGATGCTCAACATCCATCCCAGCCTGCTGCCCAAATATAAGGGGCTGGACACACATCAACGCGCGATCGACGCGGGTGACAGCCATACCGGGTGTTCTGTGCATATCGTGACGGCGGCGCTGGACGATGGGCCGGTGCTGGGCCAGACGCCGGTGGCGATCCTGCCCGATGACAATGCCGATACGCTTGCGGCGCGCACGCTGATCGCGGAGCATCAGCTTTACAGCCGCACCCTCGCCGCCTTCGTCAGCCGCGAGCGCCACCCCGACTGGCTGTTGAACAAAGTGCGTGAAAGCGCGCTGGCCTTGCCGCAGGCGGACGAGATCCTCTCGCATGGCATGCCCTGCTTCGGCATCGTCAAGGGCAAGAAGTTCGCCTATTTCACGCGCGACCATCATGGCGACGGCATCATCGCGCTGCTGGTCAAGACCACCGCGCCGGAGGAACAGGCGAGCCTGATGGAGGCCGACCCGGCGCGCTATTATCGCCCCGCCTATTTCGGCAATGACTGGGTCGGCATTCGCCTGGACCTCGGCGATACGGACTGGGACCATATCGCGGAACGGCTGCGCGCGAGCTGGCGGCAGGTTGCGCCGAAGAAGCTGCTGGGGCTGATGGATATTGCGGAAGCATTTTAGGGGGGTTGCGTTTTTAGGGCGGGCGGGGCGCCGAGAGTTGGGGTTGCGTAGCAGCCACTTGGTCGCAGCGGCGTGGGCCAACGCACCGTCGCGCAAGCCCACCCCCTAACCCCCTCCCGCTGGCGGGAGGGGGAACAGGCCCTGCTTTTGGTCGCTACGGAACGGGATACTGCCAACATTGGGTGACTTCACCCGTCATGCCAGCGCAGGCTGGCATCTCAGGCGAAGGCGCGGAACTGTTGGGCTTGGTGCCTGGCGCACCTCTATCGCGCCATCTCCTGAGACCCCAACCTTCGCTGGGGTGACGGAAAAGGGTGGGTAAGCGACTGACGGGTTTTTAGATTTAGCCGCGCATTGCAGACTTTCGAGACCGATGCGATCAACGCCATATGATGGCTCTTGATGATTTTACCTTGCCTATAATCGGCCACCCGGCATGGGGAGCCAAACAAGGTTATGGCAGCTTTTTAACCTTCGAGTTTGGTGATCCCAAACTGACAGTTCAAGAATGGCGCTCGGAGCAGCAAGGATTACGACGGCAGGCCTACGTTCAGGGGCAGTGGCACATTTGGATTTATTGCTGCGAATGGCGTGTATCAGTTGATGGTCAGCCAATCGCGTGGAGCGCGGATAGCAGAGATGATATTTTCCGCGCCATGGTCAACCTCGATGGGCAGAAACTGACCAATATTTCGGTATTCCCTGCCGTTGGCCGATCCCGATTTGAATTTGATCTCGGTGGCGCTCTTGAAACGTGGGCAGTCGGCGATGATCCAACTACCGAACAATGGTTTATCTATGGGCCAGATGCCGTCTTCGCCTTTCGCGCAGATGGTCAATACAGCCTGCACCCAGCGGATACGCCGCCTGATATGAAACGCTGGGGGCTGCTCACTTGAACGTCTGCTATTAGGCTCTAATCTTTTCGCCACCTATGACCTGCATTGGTCGTTTCAGTCATCCTTCCCTTCCAGGCGAGGATTTTTAGGGCAGACGTCATCGACCGGCCTATTGCGCCGGTGCCCCCTCGACAGCATGGAAGGCGATGCGCAGCGCTTCGGCGAGGCTTCGGACTTCCAGTTTCTGCATCAAATTGGCGCGGTGGATTTCGACGGTGCGGGGGCTGATGCCGAGGTCATAGGCGATGGTCTTGTTGGGCAGGCCTTCGACCAGTCCGTCCAGCACTTCGCGTTCGCGGTCGGTCAGGATGTTGAGCCGGGCCTGCGCTTCCTGCGCGCGTGCGCCCAGGCCGCGTGTGGCGATGGACTGTTTGCGGGCCGATTCGATGCAGGCGAGCAGGGTCGCCTTTTCGAACGGCTTTTCGATGAAATCGCTCGCGCCTGCCTTCATCGCCGCGACGGCCATGTCGATGTCGCCATGGCCGGTCATGATGATGACCGGCAGCATGACGCCGCGCGCGCGCAATTCGCGCTGCACCTCCAGCCCGTCCATGTCGGGCATCCGCACATCGAGCAGGACGCAGCCCGGCTCCAGCGTGGCGGCGGCCTTCAGGAAGGGCAGCCCGCCCTCGAAGACCTGCACGCCAAAGCCGCTGGTCTTGAGCAGGAAGGAGAGCGAGCGGCGGATCGCTTCGTCATCATCCACGACATAGAGGGGATAGGGTTCGCTCATGACTCGTCGTCCGCCCGGTCCAAAGTGAAATGAAAGGCAGTCCCGCCCCATTGCGAGGGCGTGGCCCAGATGCGCCCGCCATGGCCTTCGACGATCGTCTGGCTGATCGACAGGCCAACCCCCATACCATTGGCCTTGGTCGTGGTGAAGGGGGTGAAGAGCGTGCGCGACATGGCGGGGTCCAGGCCAGGGCCGCTGTCGGCGATGACCACTTCGACCTTGCCATCGTCGGCGGGCGCGGCGCTGAGGCGCAGGATGCGGGCCGGGCTGTCGTGCATCGCGTCCACCGCATTGCGGACGAGGTTGATGATGACCTGCTGCAACTGCACGCGGTTGGCCAGCACCCGGTCGACCTGCCGGTCGACCTGCACGTCCATGTCGATGCCCCGGCTGTCGGTGCCGATGAAGGCCAGCGCTGCGCCCTCGGCCAGCAGGCCGCGCAGCGGTTCGGGCTGGCGCAGGGTTTCGCCGCGCTTGATAAATTCGCGCAGCGATCGGATGATCTCGCCCGCGCGCAGCGCCTGGCGCGCGCTTTCGTCCATCGCTTCGCCCAGCATGGCGCGGTCGAGGTCGCCAGGGGCAGCGAGCAGGTCGCGGCCGGCCTCCATATAATTGGCGATGGCGGTCAGGGGCTGGTTGAGTTCATGCGCCAATGCGGAGGCGAGTGTGCCCATCGCCGTAACGCGCCCGGCATGGGCGAGTTCGGCTTGCAAATCAGCGACGCGCCGTTCGGCCTGTTGCCGTTCGGTCAGGTCGCGGATGAAGCCAGTGAAGAGGCGCTGGCCCTGATCATTCACTTCCCCGACCGACAATTCGATGGGAAAGGTCGACCCGTCGCGCCGCCGCGCGGCGGTCAGGCGGCCGATGCCGATGATCCGCTTTTCGCCAGTGTCGATATAATGGCCGATATAGCCGTCATGCCGCTCCCGATCCGGGGACGGCATCAGCATCGAGATATTTTCGCCCAGAACGTCGGTTTCGGCATATTGGAACATGCGCTGCGCCGCCGCACTGAACGACACGATGCGCCCGCGCATGTCGATGACGATCAGCGCATCGGGAATGGTCGCCAGGATCGAGCCGAGCAAAGCCTGTTCCAGACTGTGCGCGTCGGTCAGCGCATCGCTTTCATCATCCGCTACAGCCATGCGCCGACCATGGCCCCCTTTCAGTGCGCCAGCAAGAGGGGGACGCGGGTATCGCGCAGCATGGCGCGAGTGACGCCGCCGAACACGAGTTGACGCCAGCGGCTATGGCCGAACGCGCCCATGACCACCCAGTCCGCCGCCAGCGTGCCAATCGCTTCCTGCAGGGCCGCATCGACCGCCCGGCCCTTGCGCGGCCAGCTATGCAATTGCGCCTTGATGCCGTGGCGGGCGAGATATTCGGGCGCGGCGGTCGAGGGAAATTCGGCTTTGTCGACTTCCTCGACGATGACGATCTCTACTGACTGCGCCAGTCGCAGCAAGGGCACGGCGGCGCGCAGGGCGGCACAGGATTCGGGCGACCCGTCCCAGGCGACCAGCGCCGTGCCCGTGACGGCAAAGCCCTTGCACGCCTGCGGCACGGCCAGCACCGGCGTCCGTCCGCCCAGCGCCAGATCGGCGACGATCGGCAAGGGATCGGACAGGGTGACCCGACCGCCTTCGGGCAGGGTGGCGACGATCGCGTCGCTCAGCCGCGCGGCCGACAGCAGGCCCGCGACGCTATCGCCGTCAATCTGACGCCAGTCCCAGGCGATGTCCTCCTGCCCCAGCCGTGCCTCCACCTTGGTGCGATAGGCTTCGTCAATCTCATGCAGTTCGGCCGAGATCGAGGGGGCGTAACCGGCACCGCCATAGACGTCCGCCGCGACCAGATCGGGCAGCGGCGTCACCTGGACGCAATGGACATGGGCATCACAGGCGCGGGCGAGGTCGCAGGCGGCCTGCATACGGCTGTCCGCGCCAATATCGTCATGAATATGCAGCAGGATCGATTTCATCGCACGTCTCCCGGCAGGGTTTGTCTCCCTTTCCTGGCTAGGCGTCCCCCGGCACGCGCACCATCAGGGATAGTCCTTATAGAATTTTCTGCGCCTAAATCCGATTCATTCCGGCATGACGTGGACCACGATACGCCTGGAGCTGGCCAGCTCTCCTGCTTTTCCCAACGGGTCGGTGGCGCGCAGCTATGTGCTGCGACTGCCGCTGGGAGAGGATGGCGTGATCGACGAGTCGGCCTATCGCGCCCACCCCGAACTGGCGACGGTGCGGCGCTTCTGGCCCAACGAACCCGACCGGCACGGCAGCCTGTTGCGCACGGCCGAGGGTTGGGCGCTGGCCTATGCGCCGGGCAAGGAAGATGACGAACGGCTGTTCCGGCTGGACGCGCAAGCGATCCGGGCGGGCAATATGATCACCCTGATCGAACCCGATGGCGCTGCCCTGCCCTTCCTGGTGAAGGCGTTGGCGGCGGCCTGAATGCAAAAGGATGTTATCTGATGATCGCGCTTGAAACCCGGTACGGCTTTCCTTTCACGGTGCGCCCGGCCACCCATGACGATGAGGTGGCACTGGCCGCCTTCTTCGACGAAGTGTCCGACGAGGACCGGCGTTTCCGCTTTCTGAGCGCGGTGCACCATGTCAGCCCGGCGCAGTTGCACGACATCACCGCCTTCGAGCATCACCGGCATGAAACGGTGCTGGCGTTCGAGCCGGGTGGCGCGACGATCATCGCGGCGGCAACGCTGGCAGCGGACAAGGCGGGCGACATTGGCGAAGTCGCCATTTCGATCCTGCCCGAATTTAAGGGCAAGGGGATCGGCTGGACCCTGCTCGACCATATGGCGCAGGAAGCGCGGCACTGGGGCATCAAGAAGCTCCAGTCGATCGAGAGCCGCGACAATCATGCCGCGATCACGCTGGAGCGGGAAATGGGCTTTACCGCCCGTGCCGTCGAGGGCGATCCGGCGCTGATGCTGCTGGAGCGCTGTTTCTAACGGATCACCCCGCCTCCAGCGCCGCGCCCGCTTCCATCCACACTTCCTCGGCGGCGGCGAGTTTCTTTTCGATTGCGGCGCGTTGGACCATCAGGTCGCTGGTCTTGGCCGTTGCCTTGGCGGGGTTGGCGAGCGCGGCGTCGATGCGGGTGCGTTCGGCGGCGAGCGCGGTCATTTCGCGTTCGGCCTTGTTGACGGCGTTCTTGAGCAGCTTCTGCTTTTCGCGCCATTCGGCGGCGGCCTTCTTGTCGGCCTTGCGGTCGACCTTGGGCGCGTCGCCGCTGCTGCTGTTGCCGTCGGCCTTGCGCAGGATGATGTCGGTATAGTCATCAAGGCTGCCGTCGAACGGCTGGGCGGTGCCATTGTCGACCAGCACGAGCCGGTCGGCGACCAGTTCGATCATGTGGCGATCATGGCTGACGATCACCACCGCGCCCGAATAATCGTTGAGCGCCTGGACCAGCGCCTCGCGGCTGTCGACGTCGAGATGGTTGGTCGGTTCGTCGAGGATCAGCATGTGCGGGGCGTCGCGGGTGATGAGGGCGAGCGCCAGGCGGGCACGTTCGCCGCCCGACATGGAGCCGACCTTCTGCACCGCGCGCTCGCCGGAGAAGCCGAAGCGGCCGAGTTGGGCGCGCACCGCACCGGGGGTCGCGCCCTTCATAACACGGGTCATATGTTCGAGCGGCGTGTCGGTGACGTCCAGTTCTTCCACCTGATATTGGGTGAAATAGCCGACATTCATCTTGGGGCTGCTGGCCATTTCGCCTTCCATTGGCGCGAGTTGCGCGGCGATGAGGCGGGCCAGCGTCGTCTTGCCATTACCGTTGCGGCCCAGCAGCGCGATCCGGTCATCCGGGTCGATGCGCATGTTGATGCGCTTCAAGATCGGCGTGTCGCCATAGCCGACCGAGGCCATGTCCATGGTGATGAGCGGCGGGCGCAGTTCCGCCGGGCTGGGAAAACCGAAATGCAGCGTCGGATCTTCGATGGCGGCGGCGATCGGCTGCATCCGGGCCAGCGCCTTGGCACGGGACTGGGCCTGTTTCGCGGTCGAGGCGCGGGCGGAGTTGCGGGCGACATAGTCCTGCAACTTCTCGCGCTCGGCCTGCTGCTTGGTGCGGGCCGATTCGAGCTGGGCGAGCCGTTCGGCGCGCTGCCGTTCGAAGGCATCATAGCCGCCGGGATAGAGGGTGACCTTACCGCCTTCGAGATGGAGGATATAGTCGACCACATTGTTGAGCAGGTCGCGTTCATGGCTGATGACGACGACGGTGCCGCGATAGGCTTTGAGAAAATTTTCGAGCCAGAGCGTGGCTTCGAGATCGAGATGGTTCGAGGGTTCGTCGAGCAGCAGCAGGTCGGGGTTGGAAAAGAGCAGCGAGGCGAGCGCCACGCGCATCTTCCAGCCACCCGAATAGCTGTCGAGCGGGCGGCCCTGCATTTCCTCGTCAAAGCCCAGGCCCACCAGAATGCGGGCGGCGCGGGCGGGCGCAGTATAGGCGTCGATCGTCGTCAACCGCTCATAGATATGGCCGAGGCGATCGGGGTCTTGCGTATGTTCGGCCTCTTCCATCAGCGCGGCGCGTTCCTTGTCCGCCTCCAGCACGGTTTCGAACGGGGTCGCTGTGCCCGACGGGGCTTCCTGCGCGATATAGCCAAGGCGGGTGTCGCGCGGCATGTCGCAACTGCCCTCGTCCGGGTCGAGCTGGCCGATCATCACCTTCATCAGCGTGGACTTGCCCGCGCCATTGCGGCCGATGAGGCCGACGCGCGACCGGGGCGGCAGCGCGGCGGCGGCACGGTCAAGGATGATGCGGCCGCCCAGGCGCACGGTGATGGCATTCAGATTAAGCATGGCGCGCCCCTAGCATGGGCGTGCGGTGCAGCAAAGGCCACGAAGCGGCGTTTTGCAAGGGCGCGGGCAGTTGCGAAGTATACAGTGTCGTGGCCGACGCAAAAGCGTGGGGACAGACGGGTGGCGCGGATTTCGCAATAGGAGAATTTTTGCGAAGTGGGTGGGGTGCGGAGGACGGGCCGCAGGGTGGGGGAATCTGACGGGGAGAAAGAGCGCGGGGGGAGTGTGGCATGGGGTGGGGGATGTAGGACAGGGGGATTTTTGACGATGGTGGATAAGGGGTGTGAACGCGCCGCTGCACCCCGGTCATTCCACCGATCGACGCTCGATCGGGATGCCGACCGTCCCGCCGGCGGACCGCAACCGTTATCGGATGTCGAGCCGAAGATGGGCTTCGACGTCATCCACAAAGGCAGGCGGCACCCCGACATCCGTGGCGATCAAACGCCACTGAGCGACAGCCTCGGTCACTTCGCCGACTATCGCGCGGACAGCGCGCGCTGATACGCCTGCTGATTTGCCGCCGGCGATCAGGCTGTCGAGCGTAAAATTGTCGCGCAGGCCCGCCAATGACATTTGGTGCTGCGACGTCCAGTCGCCGCCGGGATTATAGGCATAGGCAATATCGAACGCCGGTGCCAGCCGCCAGGCGCCCGTGGGGTCCATCAGAAAGGCGATATTCTTGACATGGTCGTCTTGGTTGCGACCGACGATGTTGAATATGGCACGGCGAAACTGCTGGTCGAGGGTGTCCTGGCCAAGCCCTAGCGCGCGAATCGTCGTGAACGCCTGCTCATAGGCATTGGCACGCGGCGCATTGAAATCGAGATGCGCAAGCGCCGCCAGCGACTGCATGTGCAATTTGCCGCCATCGGGCAGGCGATCGAAGCGTCGGGTCATGAAGTGTCGGCGGCCCCCTTCAGCGAATAGGCGGCATTCCGTCATATCGACGCCTGCGGCCAGAGCCATCTTCGAATAAGCATATTCGATCGTCCCAAAGCCTTTGGGATCGGCAAGGTCATGATCCTTGTTATTGGCAACCCCGTCGAACTTCATCAGCCAATAGCCAAAGCCGTGAGGCGCCCGCACCTGCCCGGAGCGCACTTCGTTGGTATCAGGATTCCAGGCGATTATCGCCTTGGCCCGTGCGCCACCGGCGGACGTGCCGACGCGCAGTATCTCGCGGAGCGCCTCCGCCTTTTCATCGCCAGCGAATGTGACACGCAGATCCTTGCGATGGACGAGCACTTCGGACGCGAGCCTGACCAGCGCATCAATCTCGACCGCGGCGGCGACGGTTGACGGAGGGCCTTGCGCAGGCATGAATTCGAGTGCGCCCATGCCGCGCATGCCGGTATAGCACAGTCTTTCCACAGCGTTAAAGTCCGCGCTCTTTCGACCTTGGGTCGCAAGCCATGCGTCGATCAGGGCATTCCCATATTTGTCGGGCAGTGCATCGGCGAGCATGCCCGGCAAGCCGTGGAAGCTCTGCGTCGCCAAGGCGGGGAACCGATATACGGCACCGCCGAGCGGCATGGCGAGCGGCGACAGTTCGATCCCGCTGCGCTGGAAGGCTGGATCATATTCAAAGCTAGCGAACCGTTCGCCAGGCGGAAGCGTCACGGCCCCGATGCGGCTGTTCCATAACCATATTTCGGCAGTCGTCATTTTTTGTCACCCCAGGTCCATGCCTGCTCTTTCGCAGTGCCGGCCCTGCGTTTGTAGGCGCGCTGCCTCATTTCGACCCCGGAATCCGCCAACTGGATGGGGCGAATGCTTGCTTCGGGAATAAGTTGATCCAGATTAGCGGACAGGCGGAGCGCCCTCAATATGCGCAACAGTTTATCGAGCTGAACAGAATTGCCGGCTTCGAAGCGCTCGATTGTGCTCCGTGAGACGCCCGCATGCCTGGCAAGCTCAACTTGCGTGAGGTTCATACCGACACGATAGCGTTGCGCGCGCTGGCCAAGCTCCGCCAATATCGTCGCTTCCGGCATTGTGGGCGCAATATGCATAATGCTTCAAATATACTGCATTATCCGCAAATTTCAACATTTATTCCTCAAATATGAGGAGATAGATAAGTTGCCCACACCGAAGAGTGCAGCATAACAATGCTTCAATTTCGAGGATAAAAGGAGGATTTCTTTCTCCAATGCGTCACTTTTGAAGCATTATCTAGGATGCCAAACACGCCTGCAGGTTGGAAAGCCACCATGCTCAACCGCGTGCTTTGTTCGTAGGGGAAGGAAAGGCCGCCCGCGCCGACGGCAAGGGTGGTGGACAGGGTTGGGTTCGAACCAACGTAGGGCGTAGCCCGGCAGATTTACAGTCTGCTGCCTTTAACCACTCGGCCACCTGTCCAGTACCCTGTGCGATGACAGAAAACTGCCTTTCATCGCGCCGGAGGCGGCTCAATGGCGAAACGAGGCTTGCCTGTCAATGGGTGGATGTGAAATGAGCGCAATCATGAAAAGAGGTCATCGCTCCGCCAAGCCCAAGGGCGCCTTCCCGCGCTTCTATGGGCGTCACGCCGTTATCGCGGCGCTCGCCAACCCCAATCGCATCGTGCGCAAGATATGGGGCACGCGCGAAGCGCTCGCCCCGCTCGATCTGCCGCCGGTGCTGCCGATCGTCTATGCCGACGTCGCCGACATGGGCCGGATGGTCCCGTCGGACGCGCCGCATCAGGGCATCGTCGCCGAAGTCGAACCGCTGGACGATGTCTGGCTGGACGAAGTGCTGGAACAGGGGCGCGACGACAAGCGCCCGATCCTGGTGCTGGACCAGGTGACGGACCCGCATAATGTCGGCGCGATCCTGCGGTCGGCGGCGGCGTTCGACGCTTTGTGCATCGTCACGCAGGACCGGCATGCGCCACCCGAATCGGGCGTGCTGGCGCGCGCGGCGTCGGGCGCGCTGGAAATCATGCCGTGGGTGCGGGTGGTGAACCTGGCGCGGGCGCTCGATGAGATTGCAGAAGCCGGCTATTGGCGCATCGGCCTGGATGGCGACGCCGACACCGTGCTGGGCGAGGCGATCGGCGAATCGCGCGTGGCGCTGGTGCTGGGGGCCGAGGGCGAAGGCTTGCGCCACAACAGCATGGCGCATTGCGACATATTGGCGAAGCTGCCGATCAGCCCCAGGATGGAGAGTTTGAACGTCTCCAATGCGGCGGCGATTGCGTTGTATGCGGCGGCGAGTCGGTAGCGGAAGGGAAAGGGTGTCGCCCACTTGGTAGGGTGACACCCCTCCGTCTCCCCTTACAGGGGAGGATTATTTGGGTCAGTCTTCGGGGGCGATGGTGACGCGCAGGCCGTCGAGCGCGTCGCTCAGCACGACCTGGCAGGACAGCCGGCTGGTGTCATTGCGATGGTCCGAGCTGTCGAGCAGGTCGTTTTCGTCCTCGCTCATCGCGGGCAGCACATCGGCGAAGTCGGGATCGACATAGACATGGCAGGTGGCGCAGGAGCAGCAGCCACCGCACAGGGCGAGCAATTCGTCAAAGCCGTTGTCGCGGATGACTTCCATCACCGACAGGCCATTGTCGCCTTCGACAGCCTGTTCTTCGCCCGCACGGTTGACCACGATCAGTTTCGGCATCTATCCAGTCCCCTAGGAAATTATCTCCGCCGCTCTGACGGAGCGACGCCGGAAAATCAAGCGCTGCGGAGGGAAAGATCATGGTGACGACGGCGCAACAGTTGCGCGACAGTCTGGACGCGATCGCCGCGATCGAGCCGGGGTTTGCCGCGGCGCTGGCGCGGGCGGGCTATCCCGAACCGCGCGTGCGCGAACCGGGCTATGAGACATTGCTGCGCACGATCGTCGGGCAGCAGGTGAGCGTCGCGTCGGCGGGCGCGGTGTGGCGCAAGCTGGAGGCCGAACTGGGCGCGGGTTGTGCGCCGGACGTGCTGCTGGCGCGGGACTATGATGCGTTGCGCGCGTGCGGGCTGTCGCGGCAGAAGCAGGGCTATGCCCGCAGCCTGGCCGAGATGGTGGTTTCGGGCGCGCTGGACTTGCACGCCCTGCCCGCCGATGACGAGGAAGCGATCGCGCAACTGGTGCGGATCAAGGGGATCGGGCGCTGGTCGGCGGAAATCTATCTGTTGTTTGCCGAAGGGCGGCCCGATATCTGGCCTGCGGGCGACCTGGCGGTGCAGATCGAGACCGGGCGGATATTGGGGTTGCCCGAACGGCCGAGCGAGAAAGCGACCCGCGCTTTGGCCGACGCTTGGCGACCGCATCGCGGCGCGGCGGCGATCATGGCCTGGCACCATTATAATATTGAGGTTTTGTAACATGTCTCTGCCCCCCACCCTGCCCCATGCCCGCTACATCGTCCTGCACCATGAGGGCGTGTGGAAGATCAATTTGAACAATACTTATTATGGCCCGTTCGCGACCCAGGCCGCGGCGGTCGAGAGTGCGACGGCGACCGCACGGCAGGCGAGCGAGGGCGGCTATCCGGCGTCGGTGCTGCTGATGAAGGGCACGGCGTTCGAGACATTGTGGACCAGTGAGGGGGCGTAAAGCCTGCCTAATAGGGCAGGTTTGCAAAGCTTTATCCGCCAGAGGGGGAACTGAATCCGCACGCGGGACATTCCATTGATCCAGGTTATATGGAAACAGGAATGAGCAAGAAGGTTTTGATCGTCGAGGACGAGATATTCGTCGCACTGGAAATCGAGCAGATCGTCGAGGATGCCGGCTTTCATGTCGGCGCGATCGCGGCTGACCGGGACGCAGCGCTCGCCTGCGCCAATTCGTGCGATATCGCGCTCGTCGATCTGAACCTGCGCGATGGGCCGACCGGACCGTCGATCGGCGTCGAACTGGCCGCGCAGCATGGGGTTCGCGTGATTTACGTGACCGCCAATCCGGCGCAGATCGGCCCGGCATCCGTTGCCGCGCTGGGCGTGATCACCAAGCCGTTTCGCGCGCATAGCATCGCCGCCGCCCTGCGCCTGGCCGCGGAGGATAGCCCGGAACTGAGCAGCGCCGATATTGCGGGCTTTATTCCTTTCCTGCCGCCCGGCTCATTGCCCGGCGCGGAATCCAGAGGCTGATCGCCAGCCCTTCCGCGCGCCATTCGCGTTCCAGTCGACCACCTAGCTGCCGTTCGACGCTGAGCGTCATCAACCGGCTGCCGAACCCGTCCAGATTGGACGAGGTGACGGTCGGGCCGCCTTCTTCACGCCAGTCGATGCGGACATCATCGCCCTCCGCGCTGACGGTCAGGTGGACGCGCCCTTCCGGCACGGAGAGCGCGCCATATTTGGCGGCATTGGTCGCCAGTTCATGGAACAGCAGCGCCAGCGGGGTCGCCGAGCGGTCGTCAATCGCGGCATCGTCGCCCGACAGCAGGATGCGCGATCCATCCGGGCCACGATAGGGCGCAAAAATCTGCTTGAGAATGCCCGACAGGCTGCCCACCCCCTGCCCCGGCTGCGGTGCGGACTCAGCGCTGTGGGGGCGCACGAAATCATGGGCGCGGCCAAGCGCGAGGATGCGGTCGCGCAGGTCGTCGGCGACATCGCTGATCTGCGGATGCTGGCGCGCGGACAGGCCAATGAGGCCAGCGATGACCGAAAAGATATTCTTGATCCGGTGAGACAGTTCGTGCGCGATCATCTCGCGCTCTTCCATCATCAATTTCTGTTCGTGAATGTCGGTGCAGGTGCCGATCCAGCGGGTGATCTCGCCGTCGGCATTGCGGATCGGCAAGGCGCGGCCCAGCGTCCAGCGATAGTCGCCGCTATGATGGCGCAGGCGATATTCGATCTCATAGGGTTCGCCGGTGACGAGGCTGGTGCGCCAGCGGCCCCAGGCGCGCTCCTGATCGTCGGGATGGAAGACGCCGCTCCACCCGTCGCCATCGGTCGAGCCGGCAGGCGTGCCGGTATATTCATACCAGCGGGCGTTATAATAATCATGAAAGCCATCCGGCAGCGTCGACCAGACCATTTGCGGCATCGTGTCAGCCAGCGTGTGGAACATGCGATCGCTGGTGGCGAGCGCGGCCGCGCTCTCATTCTGGAAGGTGATGATGTCGCGGTCACGCCGACGCCCTTCCAGTTCGACCATCACCTGCCGCGCGAGCAGGACCATCCCCTGCCGCTGCATCGGCGTCAGATCGGCGCGCGGCTTGGTGTCGATGACGCATAGCGCGCCAAGCGGCACGCCATCGGCACCGACCAGCGGCGCGCCCGCGTAGAAGCGGATATGCGGCGGGCCAGTGACCAGCAAATTGTCGGCGAAGCGATGGTTCTGGGTCGCGTCGGGGACGACGAAAATCTCCGACCCCAGCATGGCGTGCGCGCAGAAGGAGACGTCGCGCGGGGTTTCCTCCGCATCCAGCCCGGTACGGGCCAGGAAGCGCTGACGCACATCCTCGACGATACTGACCAGCGCAATCGGCGCGTCGCACAGCGTCGCGGCGAACTCCGTGATCTCGTCCAGATTGCGGAAACCACCGGCATCGAGATCGTAGAGCGCGAGCAGCGCGGCACGATCCGTCTCCAGGCCGCGGCCCTCAGCCATCGCTGACCCGTTCGATATCCGCGCCGACGGCGGACAATTTCTCTTCGAGCCGTTCATAGCCGCGATCGAGATGATAGACGCGGTTGACCTGGGTTTCGCCCTCGGCCGCGAGGCCCGCGAGAATGAGGCTCATCGAGGCGCGCAGGTCGGTCGCCATCACCGGCGCACCGACGAGGCGGGGCACGCCGCGCACGACCGCCGTGCGGCCATTGACGGCAATGTCCGCGCCCATGCGCGCCAGTTCGGGTACGTGCATATAGCGGTTTTCGAAGATGGTTTCGGTCAGCACCGACGCGCCATCGGCCATGGTCAGCATCGCCATGAACTGCGCCTGCATGTCGGTCGGGAAGGCCGGGAAAGGCGCGGTCGAGAGGGTGAGCGGGCGCAGCTTGCCGTCCGAGGCGACGCGGATGCCGCCCTTATAGGGATCGACCTGCACCCCCGCCTCGCGCAGCGCGACGATGATCGCGTGCATGTCGTTTTCATTGGCCCCGGCGAGATCGAGCGATCCGCCGGCGATGGCGACGGCGCAGGCATAGCTGCCCGCTTCGATCCGGTCGGGCATCACGCTGTAGGTCGCGCCATGCAGCCGTTCGCGGCCGTGGATGACCAGCCGGTCGGTGCCGACGCCTTCGATATCGGCACCCATGGCGATCAGCAACTTGCACAGATCGACGATTTCCGGTTCGCGCGCGGCATTGTCGAGGATGCAGGTGCCCTTGGCGAGCGCGGCGGCCATCAGCGCATTTTCCGTCGCGCCGACCGATACCACCGGAAAGGTGAAGTGGCCGCCGGGCAGGCCGCCATCGGGCACGCTCGCACGGACATAGCCTGCGGTAATCTCAAGCACAGCGCCAAAGGCTTCGAGCGCCTTCAAATGCAGGTCGATCGGCCGGTTGCCGATGGCGCAGCCGCCCGGCAGCGACACCCGCGCTTCGCCGGCACGGGCGAGCAAGGGACCAAGCACCAGGATCGACGCGCGCATCTTGCGCACGATGTCATAGGGCGCTTCGGTCGAGGTGACGCGGCCTGCCCGCATGGTGAGGACGCGGCCGAAATCCTCCGGCCTTGCCCCCTCGATCATGGTCGAGACACCCAACTGGTTCAGCAGGTGGCCGAAGCTGTCGACGTCGGCCAGACGCGGCAGATTGCGCAGCGTTACCGGTTCATCGGTCAACAAGGCGCAGGGCAGCAGCGTCAAAGCCGCATTTTTCGCGCCGGAAATGGGAAGGCGGCCGTTCAGTGCGTTGCCGCCGCGAATATCAATGCGGTCCATCGGACAGGGTTAATAGCGGCAAATGCGCGCCGCGCAAGGCGGACGCCATAGCATTCGTCGCCTGTGCGCGGCACGTTTGCAATATAGCCGCAACAATCGTCGCCAGCTTGATCGAGTTTAGTGCGAAGGACGTAAATGCAGCCAAAAGGCGCTTCGGGCGTTCTGCCATCGTAACGAGAATTGGAAAAAGGTGTTATTGGTGGCAACGAGTTGTTTCGCCGCAAGGCTGGCCAAACAGGTGCCCCTGTCGGACGCGGAAAAGACGGCACTGGCACGGTTGGAAGAAAACCCCCGCAAGGTAAAGCGCGGGGCGATGGTTCAGCGTGTCAATGATACGGTGACCGAACTGTTCGTGCTGCGTGAAGGCCGGATGATGAGCTTCGTCATCATGCCCGACGGCAGCCGCCAGATATTGCGCGTCTATTTTCCGGGTGACTTCATCGGGTCGGCGAGCACCATCTATAGCCGCGCGCCCGAATCGCTGATCGCATTGACCGATGCGATTATTTGTCCGTTCGACAAACATGCGCTGCGCCGACTGCTCGATGAATCGCCGCGGGTGGCCGCGTTGCTGTTCCTGCTGTCCAATGCCGAGCGGGTGGCGATGACCGACCGGCTCGCGTCGCTGGGGCGGACATCGGCCAAGGCACGGGTTGCCTCCTTCCTGCTCGACATGTTCGACCGCATCCGCGTCACGGACGATGCGATTACCGACAGTTTCGACCTGAGGTTGACGCAGGAAGAAATTGGCGATTCCATCGGCCTGACTTCGGTGCATGTGAACCGCATGATCCGGCAGATGGAGGAGGAAGGGCTGATCAGCCGGTCCAACGGCCGCATCACGCTGCGCGATATCGCCCGCCTGGAAGAGATTGGCCATTATACCAATCGCCTGAAGGACATGGACCTGGACTGGCTGCCGGTCGGCTGACGCCTCAGGCCAGCAGTTCAACATCCCAATAGAGCCAGTCGCGCCAGCTATCGTGCAGATAGCCGGGCGGGAAGGCGCGGCCATGCTCCTGTAGCTGCCAGGTCGTCGGGCGGATCGGTTCGACATGGAGGCGCATGCCCGCCTGCTTGGGGGTGCGCCCACCCTTTTTGAGGTTGCAGGGCGAACAGGCGGTGGCGACATTTTCCCAGGTCGTGCGCCCGCCCGCGCGGCGCGGCACGACATGGTCGAAGGTCAGGTCGGTGCTGACGCCGCAATATTGGCAGGCGAATTTGTCGCGCAGGAACAGGTTGAAGCGGGTGAAGGCGGGATGTTCGGACGGGCGCACATATTGTTTGAGCGCGATGACCGAAGGGATTTTCATGTCCAGACTGGGACTATGCACCTGCCGCTCATAGCTGGCGATGATGTCCACGCGGTCGAGAAATACCGCCTTGATCGCCGTCTGCCACGGCCACAGGCTCAGCGGATAATAGCTGAGCGGGGTATAATCCGCATTGAGTACGAGCGCCGGGCAGTTTTCCGGGTGCCGTATAAGGTCGGGATGGTACATAGAAACCTTCTACCCCCTTGCCGACGCCGCTGATTAACCAGCAACATGACATCCGCATGACAGCATCAACCAATATCGTCCGTCAAGAGCCTGTATGACCGATACGAACGCCCTACCGCATATGGTGACCCGCTTTGCCCCCAGCCCGACGGGGCGGTTGCATGTCGGCCATGGCTGGTCCGCGTTGCTGGCCATGGACATGGCGCGCGCGGCGGGGGGCCGTTTTCGCCTGCGGATCGAGGATATTGACGGGACGCGCAGCCGGGCCGAGCATGTGGCGGGGATTATCGAGGATCTCACCTGGCTGGGCGTGACGTGGGATGGGGATGTCGTTTTCCAGTCGCAGCGGTTGGGGGTATATGAGGCGGCATTGGATCGGTTGCGGGCCATGGGGCTGCTCTATCCCTGTTTCTGCACGCGCAGCGACATTCAGGCGAGTTTGACCGCGCCGCATGGGCCGGAGGGGCCGGTCTATCCTGGGACGTGCCGGGGGTTGAGCGAGGGCACGCGGGCGCGGCAGATCGCGGCGGGCGAGGCGCATGCCTGGCGGATCGATATGGCGGCGGCGGTGGCGCGGGTTGGGGCGGTAAGGTGGCGGGCGCTCGCCTTCTCTACCTTGTCATTCCCGCGCAGGCGGGAACCCATCTCCGACGGAATCGAATTGACGCAAGGTTGGGAGATGGGTCCCCGCCTTCGCGGGGATGACGATGAAAAGGGGGAGACGTTGCACTCTGCCGATCCGCTGGCGCATGGCGATGTGGTGCTGGCGCGCAAGGATGCGCCGGCGAGCTATCATCTGTCCTGTACGCTGGACGATGCGGCGATGGGGGTGAGTCATGTCCTGCGCGGCGATGATCTGAAAGGGGCGACGGATATTCACCGGCTGTTGCAGGCGTTGCTTGACCTATCCTCCCCGACCTATTGCCACCATCCGTTGCTGGTCGGGCCGGATGGCAGGCGGCTGGCCAAGCGCGACGGGTCGATCGCGCTTGCCGATCTGCGCGCGCAGGGCGTCGATCCCGCCGAACTGGCGGCTGCCCTAAGAGGCAGACGCTTTCCGGTTGGAATCAGGCTGGCAAGCGCCTAGATTGCTTCCATGAACATTGTCCTCGTCATCGCCCTCATCCTTGCCATGGCCGCGACGCTGTTCGCGCTGATCCGTGGCATCATCAGCTTCCTTCAAACGACGAAGGAGGAATTGAACGCGCCCGAAGGCAGCGGTCCCGGTCCATCGCGGTTGAAGCAGAATAAGGCGATGATGAACCGCGTGCTGTTTCAGGCCATCGCGATCGTCATCGTCGCGATCCTGCTGCTGATGAAGGGCAACGGGTAAGGTTTCATGGTCAAGCTGAACAAGATCTACACCCGCACGGGCGATGCGGGGACCACCGGCCTTGCCGACGGTACGCGCCTGCCCAAATATGCCCCGCGCATGCAGGCGGTGGGCGATGTGGATGAAGCCAATAGCGCGATCGGCCTGGCCGTACTGGCGATCGGCGATGCGCCCGAAGCGGCGTGGCTGACGATGATCCAGAATGATTTGTTCGATCTGGGTGCTGATTTGGCGACGCCGATCACCGATGCGGGCGACCCGCCCTGGGCGTTGCGGATCATCGAAAGCCAGGTCGAGCGGCTGGAGCAGCAGATCGACGCGATGAATGCGGAGCTGGCACCGCTCGACAGTTTCGTGCTGCCCGGCGGTTCGGCGGCCGCGGCGGCGGTGCATCTGGCGCGCGCGATTACGCGGCGGGCCGAGCGCAGCGCGACGGCGGCGGCGGTCGACGTGACGCTGAACGTGCAGGCGCTGATCTATCTCAACCGCCTGTCCGACCTGCTGTTCGTGATGGCACGCCGCCTGAACGACAATGGCGCGCGCGACGTCAAATGGGTGCCGGGCGCGTCGCGCTGAGCGGTCGGGTCGCTCGACTCATGCCTGGCACGATTGGTCGCAGGGACGCGCATTAACCCTATTTCTTCAGGATGCGTTTAGGCGCGCCGACGATTTTCCGCCCGGTCGATAATCATGACTGGGCTGATATGCATTTCTACCTCGCGACCTCCTTCATTTTCCCCCGATCGCTCAGGCTCCGGCTCTTCACCCTCTGCTTCGTCGCCACCCATATGCCGCTGCTGGGCTATATGGCCTGGGGGCTGGCAACCGGGCGGCTGGCGCTGGCGGAGTTCGTGCTGCTGACGCTGGCGACGGTGATCGGCACCGGCATCGCGCTGTACGGGATCGGCGCGCTGCTCAATCCCATCCATGCGCTGGCGCAGACATTGCAGGGGCAGGATAGCGACCCCACGCCCCTGCCCCAGGTCGGCGATGTCATCCAGACGCTTTATGCCGGGGTGCATCGCGCCGCCCATGTCACCCGCGCCCAGATGCAGGATCTGAACGTCGCCGCGCATGAAGACCCGCTGACCGGCATCGCCAACAGGCGCGGTTTCCTGATGCAGATCGACATGCTGCCCCAGGCGCGGCGCAAGGGATGCGTGGCGATCATCGACATCGATCATTTCAAGCAGGTCAACGACCGGATGGGCCATGACGAGGGCGACCGGGTGCTGGCGGCCTTTGCGCAACGGCTGGCGGCGCAGTTGCGCCGGGTCGATCATGTCGCGCGCTGGGGTGGCGAGGAGTTCATGGTCTTCTTCCCCGACTGTATCGAGGATGAGGCCTGCTGGTCGCTGTCGCGGATCGCCACCCAGATGCGCGACGATCCGATCGGCCAGGTCAATGGCCGCGCGATCAGCTTTTCCGCCGGTGTCGCGCGCTGGCAGGGGACGCCGATCGACGAGACGATCGCGAGCGCCGACCGGGCGCTCTACGATGCCAAGCAACAGGGGCGCGACCGGGTGTGCCGTGCCGCCCAGCCGGTTTGCTGCTGAAAAAGGAGGGGAACCCTAAAGGGCAGTCATGCGCTTTTTGCTCCATCATCATGCGAGCATAGCGTAAGGGGCAGGCATGGCCAGAAGCTGGACCGAGTTGGACAGGGACGCGCTGATGTCGCGCTATCGCGAGGTGCGCGCGCTGACACAGGCGCTTGGATTTCCCCTGTCCGACGCCGATGCGACGGTCCAGTCCATGCCCGATGCGTCCCCCGCCAAATGGCATCTGGCGCATGGCACCTGGTTCTTCGAAACCTTCGTGCTGCGCGATCATGTGCCGGGCTATCGGCCGTTCGATCCCCGCTACGCCTTCCTGTTCAACAGCTATTATGAGGCGGAGGGCGCGCGCCATGCCCGGCCGATGCGGGGGATGCTGACGCGGCCGTCGCTGGACGAGATCCGCGACTATCGCGCGCATGTCGATGCGGCGGTGCTCGCGGCGATCCCCATCTTGTCGCGCGAGGCGAGGACGCTGGTGACGCTGGGGCTGCATCATGAGCAGCAGCATCAGGAATTGATGCTGACCGACCTGCTGCATCTGTTTTCGCTCAATCCGATGGAACCAGCGTTGTTCGCCGGACCCGCCGCCGCCTCCATGGACCTGCCGGATGCGCTGCACTGGATCGAAGGGCGCGAGGGGCTGGTCGAGATTGGCGACGAGGGCCGGGGTGGGTTCGCCTTCGATTGCGAGGGCCCACGGCACAAGGCGTTGCTCCATCCCCATGCGCTGGGGCACCGGCCAATCACCAATGGCGAATGGATCGCCTTTATCGAGGATGGCGGTTATCGCACCGCCGCCCACTGGCTGGCCGATGGCTGGGCCTGGGTGCAGGCGGAAAGCGTCGATGCGCCAGCCTATTGGGCGCAGGGCGAACAGGGCTGGACCCGCTTTGGCCTTGATGGACGCCAGCCCGTCAATCCGGCCGCGCCGGTGACGCATATCAGCCTGTATGAAGCCGACGCCTATGCCAGTTGGGCGGGCGCGCGGCTGCCAACCGAGGCGGAATGGGAAAGTGCAGCGCAGAATATCGCGCCGACGTCGGGCAATCTGCTGGATGGGGCCGCCTGCCCCCGCCCCCAACCGGCCGATGCCACCACTTCGCTGACGCAGATGTTCGGCGATGTGTGGGAATGGACCGGCAGCGCCTACCGCCCGCATCCCGGTTTTCGTGCCGCGCCGGGCGCGGTCGGCGAATATAATGGCAAGTTCATGTCGGGCCAGTTCGTGCTGAAAGGCGGCAGTTGCGCCACGCCGCGCGGCCATGTGCGGGCCAGCTACCGCAACTTCTTTTACCCCCATCAACGCTGGCAGTTCACCGGGCTGCGACTGGCGAAGGATCTGTAACGACCATGCTGCTGACCGACGACGCCCCGACCGCGACGCAAGCGGTCGACCCGGCCTTTCGCCGCGATATCATCGAAGGCCTGTCGCGCAGCCCCAAGGCGACGCCGCCCATCTGGTTCTATGACCAGCGCGGGTCCGAATTGTTCGAGGCGATCACCGACCTGCCCGAATATTATCCCACGCGCACCGAGACGGCGCTGCTGGAGAAGCACGGCACGGACTTTGCGCAGGCGGTAGGCGAAGGCCGCGCGGTGGTGGAGTTTGGCGCGGGCAGTTCGCGCAAGACGCCGCACCTGCTGCGCGCGATCGCGCCGGGTGCCTATGTGCCGATCGATATCAGCGGCGATTTTCTGCGCGCGAGCAGCGCGACATTGGCGCGCGGCTTTCCCGACCTGCCGGTGATCCCGGTGGAAGGGGATTTCAACCAGCCGCTCACCCTGCCTGATGCGATCAAGGCTATGCCCCGGCTGGGCTTCTTCCCCGGATCGACCATCGGCAATATGGAGCCGGACGCGGCGGTCGACCTGTTGCGGGCGATGCGCCGCCTGCTGGGCGATGAAGCCATGTTGCTGATCGGCATGGACCGGATCAAGGATCGCGACCGGCTGATCACCGCCTATGACGATGCAGAGGGGGTGACGGCGGCGTTCAACCTCAATCTGCTCACCCGGATCAACCGCGAGTTGGAGGGTGACATGCCGATCGACGGCTTTGCCCATCGCGCGATCTGGAATGACGACAAGGCACGGGTCGAAATGCATCTGGAGGCGGTGCGGCCGCTGCATTTCCATGTCGCGGGAGAGAGCTTCCGCATGGCGCAGGGCGAGACGATCCACAGCGAAAGCAGCCATAAATATGGGATACGCGACGGTCGACTGCTGCTGCGATCGGGCGGCTGGGAGCCGGTGCGGGAATGGACCGATGCGGACGGGTTGTTTTCGCTGATGCTGGCGCAGGCGGGGTAGCATTTTCCCCAGCAACAATGGCAGAGCGCCTTTTCCGCAGTGTTTACAGACCAGCAATAGAGGCGCTTTGCGCTCTTGTGCTGGATTCGGGGTCGGGCAACCGCCCCCATTATCCGTCAAAAATGCCCCTTTGAACAGGTAATAGCCGCAATTGCGCGGGGATAGTCCGTATGTTAATTGTATTCGCAGGACACATTTTCGCGATGTCCGTATCCTGGGAGGGTGCCATGACCGCATTCACAAAATCACGCGCCATTTGTGTCTTGTTTGCATCTGTTTCCAGTCTGGGACTGGCTCCAGCCACGCTGGCGCAGACGGACGGCATGGACATCATCGTTACCGCGCAGAAGCGCAGCCAGTCGTTGCAGGATGTGAGCGTTGCGGTCTCCGCCGTCAGTGGCGACGCGCTGACCAATGCCGGGATCAACAATCTGCAGGATATCCAGCAGTTGGTGCCGTCGGTCACGTTCGGCAATGATTTCAACCAGGCCAAGGTGTTCATCCGCGGCGTGGGTGCCAATACTTCCACCACCGGGTCCAGCACCGGCGTCGCGCTGCATGTCGATGGTGCCTATGTCGCGCGCGCCGAGGCGCAGTTGACGTCGCTGTTCGATCTGGAGCGGGTCGAAGTGCTGCGCGGGCCGCAGGGCAGCCTGTATGGCCGCAACGCGGTCGGCGGGTCGATCAACCTGATCACCGCCAAGCCGACCGCCGAGTTCAGCGGCTATGGTCGGCTGGGCTATGGCAATTATAATGCAATGATCGGCGAAGCCGCGATCGGCGGGCCGATCATTGATGCGATCCGCTTTCGCCTGGCGGGCAAGGTCGAAGCGCGCGACGGCTATGGCGGCAACCCGTTCAAGGGCGGCAGCGATGTCGATGACCTTAATCGCTACATGGTGCGCGGCCAGATCCACCTGATCGCGTCGGACAAGATCGACTATCTGATTTCGGGCGAATATTTCCGCCAGAACGACAATAGCGGCGCGGTCCATTATCGTGGCCCCGCCTTCCCCGGCGTGCCGCGCCTTGCGCCCACCGGCACCGGCGGTTTCGCGACCAACCCGCGTGACCTGGGCAGCGACGAGCCGCCCTCGGTCGATACCAAAAGCTATTCGGTCACCGGCACGCTCAACATCGAGCTGAGCGATGCGTTCAGCATCGGCAACATCACCAATTATCGCGATTTCAAGACGCAGTTGATCCAGGATCTGGACGGGTCAGCGCTGGTCGCCACCCTGCCCAACTCCACCTCGATCCAGACGCGCACGATCGACGCGCATCAGTTCAGCAACGAATTGCAGTTCAAATATGACAGCGACATCGTGAAGGGTGTCGTTGGCCTTTATTATTTCCACGAGCGCCAGCGGCCGCGCGATCAGGTGGGGTTGAGTTCGACCAACGACCTGGCGTCCAACATCACCGTGCTGGCGACGCGGCCGACCTTCGTCGACAATGTGGCAGCGCCGGTCGGATCGGTGACGCTGGCCGAAGCGCTGGCGATGTGCAATTTCCCGGCGGGCACATCACCCAACCGGGTCTGCCTGAAGTCGAGCCTTGGCACCCGCGCCTATGCGGCGTTCGGGCAGTTGAATTTCGACCTGGGCGCTGCCTTTGGCCTCAATGGCGTGTCGCTGAAACTGGGCGGACGCTACAGCCATGAGAAGGTGGATAGTGCCAACCCGTCGATCATCCTGACCGCCAACGGCAACCCCACCGTCGCGCAGGTGCGCAAGACGACCATCGAGGGCACCTATCGCGAACGCACATTCAAGGATTTCACCCCGGAAATCGGCCTGCAATGGCAGCCCAACAGCGATCTTTTGATCTATTATACCTATTCCGAAGGCTTCAAGGCCGGGTCGGGTGAGAATGCGGCGGGCAGCACGACGATCGTGCGGCCGGAAAAGATGAAGAACCACGAACTCGGCGTGAAGGCGGAACTGCTCGACCGTCGTTTGCAGGTCAATCTGGCCGCCTATCATTACAAGCTGGACGATCTGCAGATCAACAAGACGATCGGCGGTGGCCCGGCGGGCTTTACCACCATCTTCGAAAATGCGGCGAAGACATCGGCGACCGGCGTTGAAGCCGACCTGCTGGCGCGGCCGGTCGATGGCGTGCGGTTGCGCGGATCGGTTTCCTATACCGACAGCAAATATGATGACTTCATCACGGTCGATCCGCTCGATCCGGTGAACGTGGCGCAGGCGGGGCAGCCCGCTTACAACCCGGTCACCAACCCCGATCCCACCGCCTTTGGTGCGCCATGCGGGGCCGATGCGCTCAACGCCAATGCGCCGTGCAACATCCAGTTGGCGGGCAACCCCACGCGCAACTCGCCGACCTGGTCCTATAGCGCCGGGATCGAAGTCGACCTGCCGATCATGCAGGAAGCTGGCACCTTCACCATCAGCGGCGACATGACCGGGCGCAGCAACATCTATTTCACCGAGTTCAAGCGGCTGGTGGAAGGCACGCGCGCTTACACGATGTTCGATGCGTCGCTGCGCTGGGTGGACAAGACCGATACGGTGACGGCATCGCTCTGGGTCAAGAATATCAACGATACGCTGCGCGAGAGCAGCACCTTTGCCATCTCGACCGGGCGCATCATCGGTGTGACCTACCTGCCGCCGCGCACCTATGGCGCGACGGTCGGCTATCGTTTCTAAGCTGGAAGGCCTGCGCCGGGGCGGGATGCTCCGGCGCAGGTTGCGTTTTTAAGGGATCATGCGCCCGCGGGCTGGAACAAGTCCTTGTAGAAGCCGGTCGTCTTGACCGTGACGGTGACGGGCGTGTCGCCCTTGTTGCGCCAATACCAGCCATGGGTGCCGGCATAGGGCGCGGTGAAGCTGCCCCTGGCGCTGGTTTGTTCGCGCTCTTCCCAATAGCTGGTGAAGGCGCCGTCGGTCGCATCGGGTGCTTCGCCATGCATGTCGACCTTGACCGGGCCGCCGGTGGATTGCCATTCGAAGACGAAACTGTCGCCCTGCTGCATATGCGCCTTCACTTCCTGGCCGCTGTGCGGCGCGAGGGTGATGGTCATGCTGTCCTGCCGCCAGGGAGCGATGCGCGCGATATTGTCCTTGGTCGGCAGGGTCGGTGCGGTGCTGGCTACGGGCTGGGCCGCTGCTGGCGCAGGCGCACTTGGCGCGGCTACCATGGCGGTGAGGCCGAGCGCGCCGCCAACCCCGGTCGGGTCGATGCCATATTCGGCGGGCAGCACGAACAGGGTCAGGATGGCGACCGCGCCGATCGCGGCGGCCCCGGTGGCTTTTGCCAGCGTGGCGGGCGGGGTCGTGATGCGCGTGGGTGGCGCGGGTTGCTGGCTGCTGGTCATGTCAGGCCCTTTTCGATCAGATAGCCGGTCAACTGAAAGCCGACGAGGACGAAGCCCGCGGTCATCAGCGCCGCATTGGCGAGGACCGCGCTGCGGCGGAAGCTGTCGGTCCTGCGCCAGAAGGTCATGGCGAGCAGGATGAAGGTGAGCGCGATGAACTGGCCGATTTCGACGCCGATGTTGAAGGCGAGGAGGTTGGGGATCATCCCGTCGCTCGACAGGGTCAGATCCTGCAGCTTGGTCGCAAGGCCAAAGCCGTGGAAGAAGCCGAAGATGAGCACCGCCGCCTTGGGATTGGGCGATATGCCGAACCAGGTGCGGAAGCCGTCGAGATTGTCGATCGCCTTATAGACCACCGACAGGCCGATGATCGCGTCGATCAGGAAGGGATTGGCGCGCAGGTCGAGGATGACGCCCAGCAGCAAGGTGGTGCTGTGGCCGATCGCGAAGAGGGTGACGTAGGTGCCGACCTGCTTCAACCGATAGAGGAAGAAGATGACCCCGGCGAGGAAGAGCAGATGATCATAGCCGGTCACCATATGTTTGGCGCCCAGATACATATAGGGGATGATGTTGACCCCCGATGCGCCTTCGATGAAGGCGCGGTCATTCTCGTTGACGCCATGGGCCAACAGGGCCTGGCCGATGCAGGCCAGCATGAGCCCCAGGAGCAGCAGCGCGACCCGCCGCAGGCCGAAGGGGACGGGCAAGGGGCGGATCGCGCTGCGCATGATCGCCGCTTACTTGGTCTGGAAGGTGGTGAAGACCTTGGCACCGCTCTTGTCGACCAGCGCGACGACGATCTTGGCGCCCTTGGCGGCCTTGAAGCCGGGGGCGGACAATTTGTTGCCACCGGCGGGCTTGAGCGCAGCTTGCGTCTTCTGGCCCGATGCGGTCTGCGTCAGCGTGGCGGTATAGGCCGATGCGGGCAGCGGCTCATCCTCTTCGCTGATGAAGATATCGACGCCCTTGGGACTGGCGACCAGTTCCACCATGGTTTCGCCCGACATCTGAACGAGGCCGCCATGCTGGGGCTTCATGCTGCCATGGGCGAAGGCGGCGGTGGGGGTCAGGGCGAGGGCGCCGACAGCGAGGCCAAGCTTCATCAGGTCGAGTTTCATGGGTGTCTCCTTACAGAGTAGCGACAAGAGGTGGCGGCGCTGCCTTATTCGGGCAGATGCGGCAGCACGAAGGACAGCGAGGAGCGATATTCGACATGATCGACCTTCGCCTTGTCGTCGGCTGGCCCGACATAGATGCCCATCAGCACGTTGAGCCCCTGGTTGCGCAGCGTGATGGTGGCGGTGCCGTCCGCGCCGGTCTTGACCGCGACTTCGTCGGGATCGTTGACATAGTCGGACATGATGGTCGCGCCCGCGATCGGCTTGCCCTCATAATAAGCGCGCACCTTGAGCGGCTCACCCATCATCTGCGGGATGGCGGGATCGACGGGGACGATCTGGAGCTTATGTCCTTCGAACAAGGGCACGGGGCCGGTCGGCATCTTGGCGAGATGGACGGCATATTTCCAATTATGTTCGGCAAGCGTGGCCGTGGGCACTTCGTCGCGGCCCTTATTATGCCATTTGCCGTCGGGGGTCTTGCTCCACAGGCCATAGTCCATGATCGCCGCGACCGCCGCGATCGGCTCTTCGCTGTCCACGACGGGGATCGGCCCGGCCGCGCGCAGACTGGTGGTGACGGGTGCCCAGTCGGCATCATAGCCGGTAACGGTTTTCACGAGCGGCAGGCGCTTGACCGCATCGAGATCGTCGGCCCCGACGCCATAGACAAGGGCGATCTGCGTCGCGCGCTGGGCGAACCAGATGCCATGCGCGCTCAAGGGCGTGGCCATGGCCAGAAGCGCCGATCCGGCGACGGTGACGGCAAGGATGCGTGGCAGTTTCATCGATCATCTCCCCTGGCCCTGATGGCCCTGGCACACAGGCTATGTCAGCGACGGCCCGCCGGATGCCGTTTTTCAGGCGTGCGCAGGCAAGATGTGCCGGAAAAGGATGCGCGCACAGTGGATGATCGCCCGATGGCGGAAATGGGGATGTGGATCGTTGAGGGCTGGAATGACCCGAAAGGGCCTAGTCGAGCGGTTCGCCGCTTTGCGCAAGATCCATGAAATTGCGGGCGGCGTCGCGATCGGCCGCGTCCTTGAAGGCGATGTCGAGGTCGGGGGCGTCGCCCATCAGGAAGAGCAGGCACCACAACGCAAAACGTCGACCCCGGTCCTTTTCCAGACCAAGATCGACGCGCATGCGCTCGACGCCCGCTGCGATCGCCTCGGCGGGCACGGCGTTAATGTCCGTGTGGCCGAAATAGCGACGCAACTGGTCGTCAAATTGCATATTGGATCAGCCGTTCAGCTTGTCCTTGACCGCCTTGGCAGCGGTGAAGCCCAGCTTCTTGGACGCGGCGATCTGGATCGTCTCGCCAGTGGCGGGGTTACGGCCCTCGCGCGCGGCGCTTTCCTTGACCTTGAACTTGCCGAAACCGTTGAGCGAGATTTCTTCGCCCTTGGCCGCCGCATCGACGATCGCGGTGATCACGCCGTCGATGATCTTCTTGGCATCCGCCTTCGAAAGGTCGTGGGCGGTGGCGACGGTGTCGATCAGGTCACTGTTATTCATAGGACGTCCTCTTCAAGTGTGATGGCATCCGCCCTAGCCCGTTCGTATGCGCCGGTCCATCGCCTAAAGGGCAAATTTCGACGCTTTCCCTTAGACATATTGCCATGAACGCGCCGGATTGCCCCGGCCAATCCGTCATGACGCCATAGTGCGGCGGCACGATGATGGCCGGGACGACTCCTTAGGCGACGAAATTGCCCGCGAAAGCGAAGCTGTCGATCGGGTTGCGACCGCTTGGTGCTTCGCGCGCCTGCAGGGCTTCAGGGAGAGTCGCCTTGTCGCCCATGCGCCCGATGGCAATGGCAGCTTCGATGCGGAAACGGTCCGGCACGGCGAGTTCGCGGCGGGCGGCGTCGAAATCGACACCCGTCATGGCGTGGCAATGATAGCCCATCCGGGTCGCCTGCAACGCGAGCAACGCCCAGGCCGCGCCGGCATCGAAACTATGGCTGTGCGAGGGCCTTGCCTCCTGCGATCCCGGCGCGGACGAGAGGCTGTCAGACAGGATGAAGGTGAGGACCGACGCATGCTGCACCCAGCCCTGGTTGCCCGGCAGCAACAGGCCAAGAAAACGGACCCAATCCGCGCTGTCGCGATGGGCATAGAGAAAGCGCCAGGGTTGATAGTTGAAGGCCGACGGTGCCCAGCGGGCGGCGTCGAGCAGGGTGTCGAGATCCGCCTGCGGCAGGGCGGAAGCGTCGAAGGCGCGAGGCGACCAGCGATCGAGGAACAGGGGGTCGACAGGCCGGGTGACGGCGCGGGGGTCAGTGTCCATAATATCTCCCTAAAAGGCTGGCCTTCCATATAGGGGATTTTTCGCGGCTGCGAAGAGCGGGGATTTTGGCGCGTGCCGCTGGCGCAGGGCGCGCGTCGCCGCTAATCCTGCGCACCGATGCGGGGAGCGGGGCATGACGATCACAGAGACTTTTCTGCTCGCGCTGGCGCTTGTCATGGGGCTGCCCTGGCTGGTGTGGCGATTGCTGCGCACCGACAATTGGATGCCGCTGGTGGTGGTGCAGATCGTTGCGGGCGTGCTGCTTGGCCCCGGCGTGCTGGGCGTCGCGCTGCCGCAGGTGCATGATTTCCTGTTTCCGCCCGGCGTCATTGCCGCGCTGAACGGCATCGCCTGGTGGGCGGTGATGATCTTCGTCTGGCTGGCGGGCATCGAACTGGACCTGCACCAGGCCTGGGTCGCGCGGCGCGAGACATGGACGACGGCGGGGCTGGCGCTGGTGACGCCGCTGGTGCTGGGGGCGCTGGCCGCCGCGCTGATCCTGACGCAGCCGGGCTGGATCGGCGCGAAGGGGCAGTATTGGCAGGCGTTGCTGGGCATGGGCATGGCCTGTGCCGTCACCGCTTTGCCCATATTGGTCCTATTGATGGATCGGCTCGCCATCCTGCGCCAACCGCTGGGGCAACGGGTGCTGCGCTATGCCAGCCTGGACGATATCGCCATCTGGGGCGTTCTGGCGCTGATCCTGCTCGATTGGGAACGGGTGGAGCGGCAGGCGGGATTTCTGCTGCTGTTCCCGTTCGTCGCCTGGGGGCTGCGCGCGGTGATGCGACGAATCGGCGGGCGCGACCGGCTGTATCTGGGGATGCTGTCGCTCGCGCTATTGGGCTTCGCGGCCGATTGGGCCGGGCTGCATTTCATGGTGGGGGCGTTCCTGGCGGGCGCGATTTTGGACAAGCAATGGTTCAACGAGGCGCAGATGGATATGCTGCGCGACCATATGCTGTTGACGGTGATGCCGGTCTTTTTCCTCAGCACAGGCCTGCGCACCCAATGGGATATGGGCGGGTTCGAGGTGATCGGCGGGGCATTGCTGCTGTTGGCGGCTGCCGTGGTCGGCAAGCTGGCCGGGGTGGCGCTGGCCGGGCGACTCCTGGGCTGGCCCAAAGGCGAGGCCGGGGTGATCGGCTGGCTGCTGCAGACCAAGGCGCTGATCATGATCATCTTCGCCAATATTCTGCTTGATCGGCAGATCATCACCGGCACCAGCTTTACAGCGCTGCTGCTGATGGCGATCGGCAGCACGATGCTGACCATGCCCATGGCGCGCCGAGGCCTGGCGAAATTAACGCAGCTATAAGGGAAAAATCGTCCCGGACGACCCATGGCGCGTGCAGTTCGCCGTAGCGGGCCGTCCGGGATTGCAGCGCTGCCTCACTTTGGAGAGGTATGACAACGCTGTCTCGCGCCATAAAACAGATTCCGCGCCGCGCCGCAAGCCCCTTTGCGCGCGCTTTTTAGGCGTCAGCCTGCAAATTGATGGGTCGGCAGGCCGCGCACGCCGCAATCGACTTCGAAGAAGCCGCCGTCGTGCGGCGTGGCATCGTCCAGCCCGACCGTTGCCGAACTGACGAACATGCGGTCGAGGTTGGCCCCGCCAAAGCAGATGTTGGTCACCTGCCGCGCGGGCAGCGCGATCGAGCGGTCCAGCACGCCGTCGGGGGTGAAGCGGCTCACCCGCCCACCGCCCCAATGGGCAACCCAGATATGGCCGTCGGCATCCACCGTCATGCCATCGGGATAGCCATCCGCCTCGGCAAAGCGGAGGAAGGGCTGGCGATCGGTCGCGCCCTCCGCCGTCCGGGTGAAGCGGTACATTTGCCGCTTGGCGGTGTCGCTATGATAAAGCCAGCGGCCGCAGGGCGAGAAGGCCGGCCCATTGGGCACGCGATAGTCGGCGTCGATCACGCTCCAGCTACGGTCGGGCGCGAGGCGATAGAGCGAACCGCGATCATGGTCCTCGGCCATGTCCATCGTGCCGCACCAGATATGCCCCTTTGCGTCCGCCTTGCCATCATTCATGCGGTTGCCAGGAAAATGCGGTTCGGGGTCGCCGAAGGGCGTGATCGTCAGCGGATCGAGGCGGATGTCGGCAAAGCCGCTCTGGAAGCCGCCGACAAAGCCGCCGCCTTCGCGCTCCACCACCCAGCCGAGCGGTTCGGGCATGGCCCAGCGCTCGACCGTGCCGTCCGCCAGGGACAGCCGGTTGAGCGCCGGGGCCAGGATATCGACCCAATAGACCGCATTATCGCGCGCCGACCAGAGCGTGCCTTCGCCCAGCGTATCGGCGACGCCCCGTTCGATCAGACGCCAAGCCGTCATCAGCGCTTGACCGACAGCCGATAGACCATCGCATGGCGATAGGGCTTGCCGGGATCGACCTGCGCCGACAGGAAAGCGGGCTTGTTGGGCGCATCGGGGAATTTCTGCGGCTCCAGCGCGATGCCGTCGCCCATGCGATAGAGATGGCCGCCCTTGCCGACCAATGTGCCGTCGAGGAAATTGCCGGCATAGAATTGCACGCCGGGTTCGGTGGTCAGCACTTCGAGCACCCGGCCCGACACGGGATCTTCCAGCCGCGCCGCCAGTTCGGGTGCCTTGGTCGCGCCCTTGTCGAGCGCCCAATTATGGTCATAGCCGCGGCCATAGACGATCTGCTGGTCACGCCCGTCGCGAATGCCATCGGCGACGCGGCGGGGCGCGCGGAAATCGAACACGCCACCGTCCACCGGCTTCAATTCGCCGGTCGGGATCAGCTTTTCATCCACCGGCGTATAGGCCTTGGCCGGAATCGTCAGCATATGGCCGAGCGCGCCATCGGGCGATCCTTCACCCGCGAGGTTGAAGATCGCATGGTTGGTCATGTTGACGATGGTCGGCTTGTCGGTCTTGGCGGCGAAGACAATGCCCAGATTGCCTGCTTCGTCGAGCGTGTAGGTGACGGTCGTGTCGAGCTTTCCGGGATAGCCCGAATCGCCATCGGCGCTGACGAGCGACAGGACCACGGTGGCGGTCGGGCCGCTCTTTACCGACACGACCTTCCAGGGCAGCTTGTCGAAGCCCTTGTCCCCGCCATGCAGCGAATTGGTCTTGTCGTTGAGCGGGAGCTGATAGCTGGTGTCGCCCAACTTGAAGGTGCCGCCCGCGATGCGATTGGCATAGCGGCCCACAGTCACGCCGAAATAATTGGGATGATCGACATAGCCCTTGAGATCATCATAGCCGAGCAGCACGTCGGCGATCTTGCCATCCTTGTCCGGACCCGACAGCGACTGGAGCGTCGCGCCATAGGTCAGGATCTTGGCCGATACGCCAGAGCCGTTGGTCAGCGTGATCGTTTCGACCGCCGTGCCGTCCGCCAGCGTGCCTGCGGGCGCGCGGCTGGCGTCGGCGGCCAGCGCCGCCGTGCTTGTCAGCGCCATGGCCAATGCGTATGACAGCGCTGTTTTGATGATGACCTTTTGCATGGACTTCCTCCCGATACCGACCGCCCATTGACGCGCGGTTTCGGGGAATATACTCCGACAAAATAAGCGGGCGCAACCCCTATCCGGGTGGCCCGTCCCCGGAAATGCAGTGGAGAAGGATGGATGGCAGGACCCGTAACATCAGGCGCGGGCGTCACCGCGACGCATAATCCCGCAACGCGCTATGGCCCGGCGCTGGGCCTGCTCGCCAGCCTCTTTTTCATGTGGGGCTTCATCACCGTCATCAACAACACGCTGTTGCCGCATCTGCGCAGCGTGTTTGATTTGAGCTACACCCAGACCACGCTGATCGAATCGGTGTGGTTCATCGCCTATTTCGTCGCGTCGATCCCGTCGGCCAAGCTGATCGAGCGGGTCGGCTACCAGAAATCGCTGGTGGTGGGCTTGCTCGTCATGGCGGCGGGCGCATTGGGCATGACGCTGGCGGCGTCGATCCCCTCCTATGGCGTCACGCTGCTGATGCTGTTCGTGATCGCGAGCGGCATCACCCTGCTACAGGTCGCGGCCAACCCCTATGTCGCGGTCGTCGGCAAGCCCGAAACTGCCTCCTCGCGCCTCAATCTGGTGCAGGCGATGAACTCGGCGGGCACGATGCTCGCGCCGCTGTTCGGTGCCTATCTGATCCTGGGCCGGTCCAAAGGTGGCACGTCCGAAACGGGCACGGTGCTGACGCAGGCCGAACGGCTGGCCGACGCGCAGTCGGTGATCCTGCCCTATATCATCGTCGCCGTCATATTGGTGGTGCTGGCGGTGATCATCGCGCGCTTCCCCCTGCCCGCCATGGGCAACGCCACCTCGCGCCACAGCAAGGAAGAGCGCAAGAAACATTCGCTGTGGAACCACCGCAATCTGGTGTGGGGCATTCCGGCGATCTTCATCTATCTGATCGCGGAAATCGGCGTCGCCAACCTGTTCATCAATTTCGTCAGCCAGCCCGATATCGCCAACCTGACCCATGAACAGGCGGGGCGCTACCTGACCTTCCTGTGGGCGGGCATGATGGTCGGCCGCTTCGCTGGCGCCGCGATCATGCAGAAGTTCGATGCGGGCCATGTGCTGGCAGCCTTCTCGATCGGCGCGTTCATCGTCATGCTGGTCACCGTGTTCACTACCGGGCCGATCGCAATGTGGGCGCTGATCCTCGTCGGCCTGTTCCACTCGATCATGTTCCCGACCATCTTCACGCTGGGCATCAAGGGCCTGGGGCCGTTGACCGAAGAGGGTTCGGGCCTGCTGATCATGGCGATCGCCGGTGGCGCGCTGGTGGTGGTGCAGGGCTGGCTGGCGGACGAATATGGCCTGCAATGGTCGTTCCTGCTGACCGCCGCATGCGAACTGTACATCCTGTTCTACGCGCTGTGGGGGTCGAAGGTGACGAACGCCCTGCCCGATCAACAGGTCGCGGCGGAATAAGCCCAAGGGTCGCACCTGAGGCGCTGAAAAGGCCGGAGCGGGATGTTCGCTCCGGCTTTTTTTCATGTGTATGAAATCCTCCCCTGGTAGGCAGGGCAATCGCATATGGAACGGCTGCCCTTTTACTTCGTCATGCTGAACTTGTTTCAGCATCCATCGTGCCCCAAAAACGGCGGCTCGTGATGATAGATGGACCCTGAAACAAGTTCAGGGTGACGGCTTTGGATAGGTTGGGTGCCATATGCGATAGCCCTGCCCTGGTAGGGGAGGTGGCAGCACGAAGTGCTGACGGAGGGGTGTCACGCTCTCGATAGGGTGACACCCCTCCACCATTCGCTTCGCGAACGGTCCCCCTCCCCCGCCGGGGGAGGATTTTTTAGCGTTCCATCGCGCTGGCCGTGTCTTCCAGTGCCAGGTCGACCAGCGCGCCCATAGCTTCCGACGCGGCGGCCGTGTCGCCGGCGGCGATCGCGTCATAGACGCGGACATGGTCGGGGATGGGGTTGCGCGGCAGGGCGCGGGCGCGTTGTTTATATTGGGTGGTCCAGTTGACCGCCGCGCCGATGCTGGCGGACAGCACTTGCAGCGCATCGTTGCGGGTCGCGTTCAGGATGGCGTTGTGGAAATCGCGATCCGCCGCACGGCCGAGTTCAGTCGCCAGCGTGTGGCGGCGCATCGCGGCGAGCGCTTCCTTCATGAGCCGCAGATCTTCCTTGTCGCGCCGCTGCGCCGCGAGCCTGGCCGCCGCCGGTTCGACGATGGCGCGCAGTTCGAACAGGTCGCGCACGAACTGGATATCCGGCTCCCCGGCAAAGGCCCAGGCGAGGACTTCGGGATCGAGCAGGTTCCAGCGAGTGCGCGGCAAGACCCGCGTGCCGGCTTTCGGGCGGCTTTCCACCAGCCCCTTGGCGGTCAGCACCTGGATCGCTTCGCGATAGGCGCTGCGCGACACTTCCAGTTCCTCGGCAAAGGCGACTTCGCCCGACAGGACATCGCCAGGGGCATATTGGCCGGACAAGATGGCGGTGCCGAGCTTGTGCGCGATCGCGCCGTGCAGCCGCCTGCCGGGGCCACGCGCAGTCTTTGGCGACAGGCCCGCCTCCGCCTCATCCTCGTGCAAAGACGGTTCCTCCTTCGCCATTCCTGCTCCTCTCACCCACCTATAATCAGGCACAACTCCGTCTAGAATACAAGCATTGCCATTACCATCTTCCTGTAATATGTCGGAGTAATTCGGAGATTCACTGCCCCCCGGCTTGGGTCGAGGTGGGCAATGGCGTGTCTTCGGCAAGCGTTCAGCGCCGTGAGTGGCGCGCGGGAGGAGAGATTTTCATGACATTGCGCCTGTTGCAGCACCGTGCCGAAAGCGGCGAACGGGGCGTTATCGCCGCGCAAGGCGACAGCGCCGCCTTCGTGGTCGGCTTCACCTCGATCCGCGCCCTGGCGCTGCATGCCATCGCGCAGGGCATCAGCCTGACCGCCGCCGTGGCAGCCGCACCCAAGGGCGACACAGTGGACATCGCCGCCGAATTCGAAGCGGGTCGCCTGCTCGCCCCCATCGACCATGACGATGACGCGCATATCCTGCTGACCGGCACGGGCCTGACCCATCTTGGTTCCGCCGAAGGTCGCGACAAGATGCACCGCGAGGCGGCGGCGGTCGAAAAGCAGACCGATTCGATGCGGATGTTCCTGGAAGGCCTGGAAGGCGGCAAGCCTGCCCCCGGCGAGACGGGACAGCAGCCCGAATGGTTCTACAAGGGTGATGGGTCGCAACTGGTCGGACCGACCGATCCGCTGACCATGCCCGCCTTTGCCAAGGATGGCGGCGAGGAACCGGAGCTGGCCGGCATCTATATCATTGGCGAGGATGGCACGCCCTATCGGCTGGGCCTCGCGCTCGCCAACGAGTTTTCCGACCATGTGACCGAGCGGCACAATTATCTGTGGCTGGCCCACTCCAAGCTGCGTCAGGCCGCACTTGGCCCCGAACTGCTGGTGGGCGAGCCGCCCGAACATATCGAAGGATCGAGCCGCATCCTGCGCGATGGCGCGACGATCTGGGAAAAGCCGTTCCTGTCGGGCGAAGGCAATATGTCGCACAGCTTCGCGAACCTGGAACATCATCATTTCAAATATGATCTGTTCCGCCGCGCGGGCGACGTGCATGTCCATTTCTTCGGCACCGCGACCCTGTCGTTCAGCGACGGCATATCGTGCCAAGAGGGTGATGTGTTCGAGATCCTCGCCGCGCCCTTCACCCTGCCGGTGCGCAATGTGCTGACGCGCGCCGCGCCGCAGGAAGTGGCCGTTAAGGCGCTCTGAAGCGATGGACCCGATCCGTATTGCGATCATCGGCATCGGCAAGATTGCGCGTGACCAGCATGTCCCGGCAATCCGGGGCAATAATGCGTTCAGCCTGGCCGCCACCGTCAGTCCGCATGATGCCGGGCTGACGGGGGTGCCGCATCTGGCCAGCCTCGACGCGCTGCTGGCCGAGGGTCCGGCGGTCGACGCGGTGGCGCTCTGCACCCCGCCGCAGGTCCGCTATGATCTGGCGGCGCAGGCGCTGAGCCGTGGTATCCACGTCTTTCTGGAAAAGCCCCCCGGCGCGACGCTGGCGGAGGTCGAGGCGCTTAAAGTCCAGGCGGACAAGGTCGATGCGACCCTGTTCGCCGCCTGGCACAGCCGGTTCGCGGCAGGGGTCGCCCCGGCCCGCGCCTGGCTGGCCGAGCGCCGGATCGAGAAAGTGTCGATCGTCTGGCGCGAGGATGTGCGCGTGTGGCATCCGGGTCAGGCGTGGATCTGGCAGCCGGGCGGGCTTGGCGTGTTCGATCCGGGGATCAATGCACTCTCGATCGTCACCCATATCCTGCCGCGCCCCTTCTTCCTGAAGGAAGCGACATTGGTGCTGCCGGAGAACCGCGCTGCGCCGATCGCGGCCGACCTGCATTTCCGCGATACTGGCGGCGCGCCGATCCACATGGATCTCGACTGGCGGCAGACCGGGCCGCAAAGCTGGGACATCATCGTCGAAACGGACGCGGGCACGCTGAAACTGGCGCATGGCGGCGCGGTGCTGACGCTGCCCAGCGGCACCGAACATGGCGAGGATGTCGAATATCCGGGGCTCTACAGCCGTTTCGCCACGCTGATCCGGGGTGGGCGCAGCGATGTCGATACCAGCCCGTTGCGGCTGGTGGCCGACGCCTTCCTGCGCGGCCGCCGCGAACCGACCGACGCTTTTCACGACTGATTTCCACTTGGGAGAGGACGACATGATAAAAACCCTGCGCCGTACCACCGCCGCACTGCTGCTCTGCGCAAGCGCGCTGACCACCAGCGCTTTTGCCGACACCAACGGTAAGCCGACCACCGCGACGATCAATGCGGCCCAGCCCGGCCCGGTCTATGACAAGCGCATCTTCACCCAGTTCGCCGAGCATCTGGGCAATGGCATTTATGGCGGGCTGTGGGTCGGCAATGACAAGTCGATCCCCAACACCAATGGCTTTCGCAACGATGTGATCTCCGCGCTCAAGAACCTGTCGGTGCCCGTCGTCCGCTGGCCGGGCGGTTGCTTTGCCGACGAATATCATTGGCGGGAAGGGATTGGCGGCAAGGCCAAGCGCCCGGTCAAGATCAACACCCATTGGGGCGGCGTAACCGAACCCAATACGGTCGGCACCCATGAATTTTTCGAACTGATCCGCCAGATCGGCGCGGAGGCCTATGTCGCAGGCAATGTCGGCAATGGCAGCCCGCAGGAAATGGGCGAATGGGTCGAATATATGACCTCGCCCGCCGGGACGCTGGCCGACGAGCGCGCCAAGAACGGGCATAAGGAACCCTGGGCCGTTCCCTATTTCGGCATCGGCAACGAATTGTGGGGCTGTGGCGGCAATATGCGCGCCGAATATGCCGCCGACGTGACGCGCCGCTATGCCACCTTCATCAAGGCACCTGCCGGCACCAAGATCCTCAAGATCGCGGCGGGTGCCAATGTCGATGATTATAACTGGACCGAGGTGATGATGCGGGAGGCGGGCGATCAGCTCGACGCCGTTTCGCTCCATTATTACACCCTGCCCCAGGGTGGCTGGCCGCCCAAGGCGGACCCGGTGAATTTCGACGAGACGCTGTGGGCCGACACGCTGGCCAAGGCCGTCCATATGGACGAGCTGATCACCAAGCACACCGCCATCATGGATAAATATGATCCCAAGAAGCGCGTCTTCCTGGCGGTGGACGAATGGGGCACTTGGTATGCGCAAGACCCCGGCACCCATCCCGGCTTCCTGCGCCAGCAGAATACGCTGCGCGATGCACTGGTCGCGTCCATCCATCTCGACATCTTCGCCAAACATGCCGACCGGGTGAAGATGAGCGCCATCGCCCAGATGGTGAACGTCCTGCAGGCGATGATCCTGACCGACGGCAAGAAGATGGTGCTGACCCCCACCTATCATGTGTTCGAAATGTACAAGCCCTGGCAGGATGCCACGGTCCTGCCGATCAGCATCGACACGCCCTGGTATAATAAGGACGAGTTCGTGATGCCCGCGGTCAGCGGGTCTGCGGTGCGGGGCAAGGATGGCAAGGTCCATGTCGGCCTGTCCAACCTCGACCCGACCCAGCCCAACACGGTGACGGTGAAGCTCGATGGCCTGACCGCCGGAACGGTATCGGGCCGTGTCCTGACCGCTGGCGTGATGAACGCGCATAACACGTTCGATGCGCCCGAAACCATCAAGCCCGCCGCCTTCACCGGCGCGCAGGTGAATGGGGGCACGCTGACCGTCACCTTGCCACCGATGTCGGTGGTGGTGCTCGACCTGCAATAAAGCGGAAGCCACACACCTGACTTTCTGAGCCGTTCAGGCTGAGCCTGTCGAAGCCCTGCACTTTCTTCATAGAAGTAAGGCCCTTCGACAGGCTCAGGGCGAACGAACCAAGGGGTTGGGATTTCGCGCCAGACCCTATCTTGGAAAAGGACAGATATTGTTGAAGTTGATCCCGCTGACCTGCCTTGCCCTGCTTGGCGTTTCCACGGTGGCCACCGCGCAGCCCACCGCTACCCAGTCAAGCGCGCCGACGCTCAACAGCCGCCTGACCGGCGACCTTGCCCCCTCCCATGATCCGGTGATCATCCGGCAGGGGGACGTCTATCATGTGTTCGGGACGGGTCATGGCCAGCGGCTGATCGAGACCCGCACCTCGCCCGACCTTGTGCGCTGGACGGCAGGGCCGCCGGTGTTCACCGCGCTGCCCGATTGGGCGAAGCAGGCTATCCCTGGCAGCGATGGCATGTGGGCGCCCGACATCAGTTTCGTGGATGGCCGCTACCGGCTCTATTACTCCGTCTCGACCTTCGGTTCGAACCGCTCGGCGATCGGCCTGGCCACCAGCCCGACGCTCGACCCCAAGTCGCCGGACTTCAAATGGCGCGACGAAGGCATGGTCGTCATGTCCACCAAGGACGATGACTATAATGCCATCGACCCCAATTTCATCATCGACCGCGAAGGCCGCCACTGGCTCTCGCTCGGCAGCTTCTGGACCGGCCTCAAATTGTTCGAGCTGGACCCCAAGAGCGGCAAGCCCAAGGATGCGACGGCCAAGCCCGTGTCGATCGCGCGCCGCGCCGCCCCGGCTGGCGGCCCGGCCCCGGTCGAAGCGCCCTTCATCATCGACCATGGCGGCTATTATTGGCTGATGGCGTCCTATGATTATTGCTGCAAGGGCGTGAACAGCACCTATTATACCGTGATCGGCCGGTCCAAGGACATTACCGGGCCGTATCTGGGCAAGGATGGCAGTGCGATGATGGAGGGTGGCGGCACCATCTTCCTGCGCGCCGATTTGCAGGAGCAGCAGCGCTTCCGTGGGCCAGGCCATGCCGGATGGCTGCACGACAAGGACGGCAAAGATTATGTCGTCTACCACGCCTATGACAAGCAAGCCGACGGTGCCCCCACCCTGCGCATCGCGCCGGTGCGCTGGGGCGCGGACGGCTGGCCCGTCGCAGATTATTGAGGAAACGACCCTATGAACAACATCAACCGCCGCCTCTTCCTGGCCGGTGCCGCGATATTGCCGGCCGCCTGCGGCAAGCTGGGCGCTGTGCCTGTTGCGCCGACTGCGGACGGCCCCGTGCCGGTCAACCCGCTGATCAAGCAGCGCGCCGATGCGCAGATTTTCCGCCATGACGATGGCTATTATTATATGACCGGGTCGGTCCCCGAATATGACCGGCTGGTGCTGCGCCGGTCCAAGACCATAGCGGGGCTGGCCACCGCGACCGAAGTGGTGCTGTGGCGGCATGAAAAGACCGGGCCGATGTCGGGTTTTCTGTGGGCGCCCGAACTGCATATGGTGGACGGCAAGTGGATCGTCTATTTCGCCGCTGGTCCGAGCGGCGGCGGCGAGGATGTGTTCCGCATCCGCTCCTATGCGGTGGTGTGCGACGGCCCCGATCCGATGGTCGGCAAATGGAGCGTGCTGGGTGAATTGCAGACGCCCTGGGACAGTTTCAACCTCGATTCGACCATCTTCACGCATAAGGGCACGCGCTATATGGTGTGGGCGCAGCGCGAGCCGGGCATCGAAACGAACAGCAACCTGTACATAGCCAAGCTGGAATCGGCGCTCAAGCTGGGCAAGGCGACGCGGATCGCCGTGCCGACGCTGGATTGGGAAATCCGCGGCTACAAGGTCGCCGAAGCGCCCGCTATCCTGCATCGCAACGGTCGTCTGTTCATGACCTATTCGGCGAGCGCGACCGATGCGCGCTATTGCCTGGGACTGTTGACGGCGGACGAGAATGCCGACCTGCTGGACGCCAAGAGCTGGGTCAAATCGCCGCAGCCGGTGTTCGTCACCAATGCCGCCACCAGCGTCTATGGGACGGGCCATAACAGCTTCACCGTGGACGAGAAGGGCCGGGATATCCTGGTCTATCATGGGCGCGACTATGAGACGATTCAGGGCGATCCGCTGCTCAACCCCGACCGCCATACCCGTGTGCAGCGGCTCTATTATACCGCCGATGGCACGCCCGATTTCGGCGTGCCGGTGGGCAATGGGCCGATGCCCGAACGCTTCATCGCGGTGGCCGACCCCAAGCGGTTGATGGCGCATGACGGCACCCGCCTGGTCGCGGGCAACCCGGCCCTGCCCCAGACGCAGTTCCGCCAGTCGCCGGGCCGCGCCGGTGCCAAGAGCATCATGCTATCCCCCATATTGATGCCCGATCATTATCTGGTCGCGGCCAAGGATGGGTCGATCAGCCTGGAGAAGGACAGCAAGAGCGCAGACTTCGCACTGCGCAGCCAGTTCGTCCGTTTCGAGGAGAAAGCGGGCGACATGCTGCGCTTCGTGGCCATCTCAACGCCGGGCAAAGCCATCGGCATGGCGGGCGATCAATTGCGGCTGGTGCCCAGCCGTGACGCTACGGCTTATTGGCGTGCCGACTGACCATTATAATTTACTCAGACAAATAAAAGGCATTCAAGGCCAGTCTCCCACCGGAGGCTGGCCTTTTCCGATATATATTGCTCCCGCATGCCTCGGCCATTTCCAGCAATCTGAAGGCTGTGGCAATAATGTGACTAGCCACGATCATTCGTATCGAGACCGGAGCATTTTACGCTTGCGATTCATTTGTCGGAGCAATAATTAGTCCGAGTAATTCATGCATGGCCATGGGCCAGCTCCAGGGAGGATATCTGACATGGCCATCAAGCCAATCGCACTAGGTTCCGCATCGCTCTTTGCGATGATGCTGGCGACGGCCGCGCAGGCCCAGACCGCGCCCGCCACGCCGCAGGCCGCCCCTGAGGAGGAGGTCGCCGACATCGTCGTCACCGGCGTGCGCGCCTCGATCGTCGGCGCGTTGAACGTTCGCCGGGAATCGACCCAGATCGTCGATTCGATCGTGTCGGAAGATGTCGGCAAGCTGCCCGACAACAATGTCGTTGAAGCGCTCCAGCGCGTGACCGGCATCCAGGTTACCGATCGCGCCGGCGGCGAAGCAGCGACCATCACCATTCGCGGCCTGACCGATCCGCTGACCACGCTGAATGGCCGCAACATCTTCACCGCGGCCGGCACGTCCTTTGCGTTGCAGGATATTTCAGCGAACCTCGTCAAGCAGGTCGATGTCTACAAGACCCGTTCGGCCGACCAGCTCGAAACCGGGCTTGCGGGCCAGATCGACGTGCAGACCCGTCGCCCGCTCGACTTTGACGGCTTCACCATTTCGGGCCTGGCGCGCGGCGTCTATTCGGAACTGGCGGACAAGGCCAATCCCAATGTCGCGCTGTTGGTCAGCAACCGCTGGGAAACCGGCATTGGCGACATCGGCTTCCTGGTGAATGCCAGCTTCACCCGCGCCGAGTTCCGCAACCAGAATTTGCAGGCCGGTGCCATGGTGCCGTTCCTGACGGCTAACGGCGCTCGCCCGCCCATTAGTCCGGCTAACAATTGTGCGCGGCCACCGGCACCCTGGGGCGCATTGGAACGCATGTTCACCACGGATTGCCGTGCAGTCACGGCTTCAAACCCCCAGGGTAACCTTTGGACGCCCGGACTGGATGCCGGCCTACCGACCCAGGCAGGATCAACACTTAATATCAACGGGGTAGAGGTGCCCTATTATCTCGCGCGCGACGCGGTGATCGCTTCTGATCTCTACGGCAAGCGCGAGCGCCCGGCGATCAACGCCGCGCTGCAATGGGCACCGAACGACAGCTCGGTCTACACCGCCGAGGTTTTCTATACGGGTTTCCGGGGTGAAACGTTCAACAGCCTGAATTTCAGCTTCGTCGATTGGTGGGGCAATCTGCCCGCCGATGTGGGCAACAGCTTCGAATTGTATGAAGGCACGAACATCATCAAGTCGCGTCGGGCCGGTGCGGTGGCAGGCTTCAACAGCGGCGACCTGGCCACCAACCGCACCGACAGCTATGTCTATGCCTTCAACGCCAAGTGGGACGTGGGCGAGCGCGGCAAGATTTCGGCCGACATCGCCTATCAGGACAGCAAGAACGAGACGAGCTTCTTTGCCATTCGCACCGATCGCGGCCCGCTCGATATTGATGTCGATTTCAACGCGGGCGGCGGCCTGCCCGCCTATAGCTTTGGCAATCAGGGTGTCCTGACCGACGCAAGCCAGTGGACCGTCGGCAATCTGTTCGACAGCGGGACCAAGAGCACCGGCAGCGCGCTGACGATGATGCTCGACGGCGAATATGAGTGGGACACGGGCTTCCTGCGCCGCGTCAAGGCGGGCTGGCGCTATGACAGCCGCACGGCCGACAGCTATGTCCGCGACCAGGGCGCTGGCGCATACACGTTGCCCAACCCAGCCTATGACCCGACGCGCCCGATCAGTTCCGCCAACCCTGAGCGCCTTCCCGTCAGCCTCTCTCAGTTTGGTGAGGGCAACCCCTTCACCAATGAGGGCTTCTTCAACGGTCGCGCCGATGTGCCGACAAGCTGGGTGCTGGCCGATCCGCGCAGCATGAACAAGGATGCCGTCCGCAGCCTGTATCGCGCCGTGGCCCCCGGCCTGCTGCTGTCCGACCAGTTGAGCTTTGGCCGGGTGTTCGGCATCAACGAAAGCAATCTGGCGGCCTATATCGTGGCCGATGGCGAGCTGGAGATTTTCGGTCGGCCGCTCCAGCTTCAGGGCGGCGTGCGCTATGTCGCGATCGACACCGACTATGATTATTTCGACCGTGGTGCCAATTTCGCCCGGACGACCGTGTCCACCGCTTCGGACAAATTCCTGCCGTCCTTCACCGCGCGCTATGCCATCACCGACAATCTGCGTATCCGCTTCAACTATGGCGAAACGCTGCGTCGTCCGGCGTTCGGCGACCTCAACCCCAACCGCGTATTGGCAGGCGATCTGTCGCGGATCGGCTTTGGCACCGGCACGTCAGGCAATGCCAATTTGCGGCCGACCCATTCGAAGAATATGGATCTGGCGATCGAATGGTATTTCGACCGCAACAGCGCCATCTATGTGACGGCGTTCCAGCGCAAGATCGAGGGGTTGGTCGTGCCGCTGACCGCACGCGAGGTCATTCCCGACAATTATCTGCCGCGCAACGAAACCTATACCGAAATCTTCAACATCACCCGGCCGGAAAATGCCTCCAACGGCACGCTCAAGGGGCTGGAACTGGGGCTGACCTACTTCCCCTCCTATCTGCCATCAGTTCTTGATGGCCTGGGCTTCACAGGCAGCGCGACGATCCTGGATTCCGAACAGACGATCCCCGTGGTCAACAATGCGGGCGAAATCACCGGCGAAACGAAGTCGGCCTTCTTTGGCGTGTCCAAACTGTCCTACAACGCCACGCTCGCCTATGACAAAGGCCCGATCGGTGCCCGCCTCTCCTATATCTGGCGCAAGGGTTTCCTTCAGTCCAACGAAGGCCGGTCCTTCGCCAACCCCATCGGCTTCTGGCGCGCGCCAGAAAAGAGCCTGGACTTCCAGCTTACGTTGAATGTGAACGAAGATATCGGCATCACCTTCGACGCGGTGAACCTGACCAAGGCGAAGCAGCAAAATTATTACAAGTTCGGCGATGTCGGCAATCCGCAGCAGTTTAATTCGAGCACGCTGCTGATCGACCGGACCTTCGCACTGGGTGTCCGCTACACCTTCAAGTGAGTGCCCATGGAACGTGGCGTTTCCTCGCCACGCTCCCTATGGTGGCGGTCGTTCCGGGAGTCTCTCCACCCCGGAACGGCCGCCATTTTTGTTTGGAGCGAGGGTGGATGGTGGGGTCGCCCTGCCCCGCAGCACGGCCATCGCGCCATTTTCCCCTTGCCCCGGCGGCGATCCCATGCACAAAGGATGCCAACTGGCGCGGGCGGTTCGCCGTCCGGCCGCAAGGATGGACCCATGCACGACGTCACCACCCAGGAACGGCCCGCCGCCCCTCGCCCCCCCGTCCCGCACGAGCTGGGCGATGGCCTGTCGGTCATCTCGATCGCCAAAAGCTACGACAATCGCGTGGTCTTGTCGGACGTGTCGCTGACCGTCGGCAAGGGCGAGGTCGTCGGCCTGCTCGGTCCCAATGGCGCGGGCAAGACGACCTGCTTCTATTCGGTCATGGGCCTGGTGCGGCCCGATCGCGGCCGCGTGCTGCTCGACGGGCAGGATATCACCAGCCTGCCCATGTATCGCCGCGCGATCCTGGGCCTTGGCTATCTGCCGCAGGAAACCTCGATCTTCCGTGGCCTGACCGTGGCGCAGAATATCAGCGCGGTGCTGGAAATGGCGGAGCCGGACAAGGCGTCGCGCGCCGCGCGGCTGGAACAGTTGCTCGATGAGTTCGGCCTCACACGGCTGCGCGATTCGGCGGCGATGGCACTGTCCGGGGGCGAGCGCCGCCGCTGCGAGATTGCGCGCGCGCTGGCGGCCAATCCCTCGATCGTGCTGCTGGACGAGCCGTTTGCGGGCATTGATCCGCTGTCGATCGCCGACATTCGCGACCTGGTGAAGCAGTTGAAAACGCGCGGCATCGGCGTGCTGATCACCGACCATAATGTCCGCGAGACGCTGGAAATCGTCGATCGCGCCTGCATCATCTATGACGGGCAGGTGCTGTTCACCGGCAGCCCGATCGAGCTGGTCGCCAATGCCGACGTCCGCCGCCTGTATCTCGGCGAGAATTTCTCGTTGTGATGTAAGATGAAGCGGGGGCATTTTCTTTCTGAGCCGCACCGGCCCGCACCCCCACCCGGCCTCCCACAGTCTATGCTGGCTGGGCGTCCGGGTGGGGGCGCGAGCCGGTGCGCCAGCACAAGGCGCGCTGCCTGATGGCGCTGGGTCCACGCCTCGACATTCGGCAGAGCCAGTCGCTCGTCATGACGCCGCAGTTGCAGCAGGCGATCAAGCTGCTGGCGCTGTCCAATCTGGAGATCGAGGCGTTTGTCGCGGGCGAGCTGGAGAAAAATCCGCTGCTCGAATCGGGTGGCGGCGATGACGGTCCGCCGCCCGCCGACGGCATCGACCGCGAGCTTGACCGCCCGACGCTGGCCGCCGAAACCGGCGCGAGCGACGATCTGATCGCGCAGGGGCTGGGCGGCGCGGACAGCCCGCTCGACGTCGATCATGGCGCGGACACGTTCATCGACGATGGCCCCGGCGACCGGATGGAGAGCGCGCTGGGCGCTGGCGGCGGCGGCATGGACGCAATGACGGGCGGCTATGGCGACGAAGCGCCGGACTTCGACAGTTTCGCCGCGCCGGGGGCCAGCCTGCAGGAACATTTGATGGATCAGGCGCGCGCCGTGCTGTCGGGTGTGGACCTGATCGTCGCGGCGCAACTGATCGGCCAGATCAGCGAGGCGGGCTATCTGGAGGCGGACCTGCTACAGACCGCCCATGCGATGGGCCTGCCGCTGGTCGAGGTCGAGCGGGTGCTGGGCGTCATCCACAGCTTCGACCCGACCGGGATCGGCGCGCGGTCGCTGGCCGAATGCCTGGCGCTGCAGGCCAAGGAAGCCGACCGCTACGACCCCTGCATCGCGCGCCTGCTCGCCAATCTCGACCTGCTGGCCAAGGGCGCGCTGCCCCAGTTGCGCCGCATCTGCGGGGTGGATGAGGAGGATATGGCCGACATGATCGCCGAATTGCGCGGCTATGACCCCAAGCCAGGCCTTAAATTTTCGAGCGACCGCGCTGCGCCGGTCACGCCCGACCTGTTCGTGCGCCCGACCGCCGAGGGATGGAGCATCGAGGTCAACAGCGCCACCCTGCCCCGCGTTTTGGTCAACCGCAGCTATTATGTCGAACTGGCGACCGGCAAGCAGGACAAGAATGCCAAGGCGTGGCTGGCCGATTGCCTCGCCAGCGCCAACTGGCTGGTCAAGGCGCTCGACCAGCGGCAGAAGACGATCATCAAGGTCGCGAGCGAGATCGTCCGTTGTCAGGAGGATTTCTTTCGCAAGGGCGTCGCGCATTTGAAGCCGCTGACGCTGCGCACCGTCGCCGACACGATCAAAATGCATGAATCGACCGTCAGCCGGGTGACGTCGAACAAATATCTGTCCTGCCCGCGCGGCCAATATGAACTCAAATATTTCTTCACCAGCGGCGTGTCGAATGCCGAAGGTGATGGCTCCGTCTCGGCCGAAGCGGTCAAGAGCCATATCAAGACGCTGATCATGGCCGAAGAGCCGCAGGCGATCCTGTCCGACGACACGCTGGTCGAGCTGCTGCGCGCGCGCGGCATGGACATAGCCCGCCGCACCGTCGCCAAATATCGCGAAGCGATGGGGATCGGATCGTCGGTGCAGCGGCGGCGGCAGAAGGCGTTGAAGGGAAAGGCGGCCTGATCCCCGTTATGGCGAGATCAGGCCGAAGGGCAGGTCACCGCACCAGCAGAACCGGCGCGTGGACGGTGCGGATGAGGGTGGTGGTCGTGCTGCCGACGATCAGGGTGCGGAGCGGTGAGTGGCCGTAGGCGCCCATGACCAGCAGCGCTTGCGGCTTTTCATTCATTAACTCGGCGATGGCATCCTCTGGCTTGCCGGACAGGATCGTCGCGGTGACGGTCGCGCTGGCCGACAAAGCGGCGCGGGCCTTGTCGAGCAGGGCGCGATGCTTGTCGTCATCGGGGCCGACCGTCACGACCTGAACCGGCAGCCCTGCGAACAAAGGCGAGTTGGCCACCCGTTCCAGCGCGCGGTCGGCGGGCTTGCTGCCGTCATAGGCGAGGACGACGGACTGTGGGGCTTGCACCGTGCGCGAGGCGATCAGCACCGGCTTGGCGCTGGCGCGCACGACGCGCTCGATCTTCGATCCGATATGGTCGGTGGCAAATTCATGGCTTGCGCCGCGCTTGCCAATAACGACGACGCGGGCATCCTCTTCCCGCTCGATGATCGTTTCGACGATGCCGCCATGGCGGTGCAACGGGGCGATGGCAGTGGCCCCATCGGCGCGCAGCCGATCGGCCATAGTGGCGAGCAGCACGCGGCCGCGTTCGATCTGGAGCCGGGAGTCGGCTTCCTCCAGCCGGGTCAATTCCTCCAGCAATTCGCTCTTGGCACCCAGGCCGATGGTGCCGCTCAGGTCATGACGCTGGGCCACGGCATCCTTGCGCTGGACGACATGGAGCAGTTCGACCGGCAGGGCGAGGCGCTTGGACGCCCAGGCGGCGAGGTTGACGACGCTGGCCGCATAGGCCGATGCGTCGATACAGGCGAGTATCTTGGTCATGGCGTCTTTCCTCAATGCGCGCCGAGTTGCGCGTCGGCACCCGGCTTGTCGTGTAGGGCATAGCGTTCGACCATCGCGGCGCTGGCGTCATTGAGGCCGATCACCTCGACCACAGTGCCTTCGCGACGGAATTTCAGGATCGCCTTGTCGAGCGTGCCGATCGCGGAAATATCCCAGAAATGCGCGTCGCTGACGTCGATCACGACATGGTCGATCACTTCCTTATAGTCGAAGGCGGCGGTGAAGCTGTCCGACGAGGCGAAGAACACCTGGCCCGCGACGCGATAGGTGCGCGCCTTGCCATCGGCCGACAGCGCTGACGTGACCGTGAAGAGGCGCTTGACCTTGCTGGCGAAGAACAGGCCGGACAGGATGACACCCGCCAGCACACCCTGCGCCAGGTCATGCGTCCACACGACGATGACGACGGTGGCGACCATGACGACCGAGGATTGCCACGGATTGGTCCGCAGATCCTTGATCGAACGCCAACTGAACGTGCCGATAGACACCATGATCATCACCGCGACCAGCGAAGGCATCGGGATCTGGGCCACCAATGGGCCAAGCACGACGATCAGGAACAGCAGGAAAACGCCCGATACGAAGGTCGACAGGCGGGTCGAACCGCCCGACTTCACGTTGATGACCGACTGGCCGATCATCGCGCAACCGCCCATGCCGCCCAGGAAGCCGGTAGCGAAATTGGCGATGCCCTGCCCCTTCATCTCGCGGCGCTTGTCCGACCCGGTGTCGGTCAGGTCATCGACGATCTGCGCCGTCATCATCGATTCCAGCAGGCCGACGGCCGCCATGGTCAGCGAATAGGGCAGGATGATCTGCAATGTCTCCAGCGTCAGTGGAACGTTGGGGATGAGGAAGGCAGGGAGGGTTGAGGGCAGTTCGCCCATGTCGCCCACCGTGTTGACGCTCAGCCCGCCATAGATGGACAGGATCGTCAGCAGGACGATCGCGACCAGCGGCGAAGGCACCGCCTTGGTGATGCGGGGGAACAGGTAGATGATGGCAAGGCCACCCGCGACCATCGCATAGGTGACCCAGGTCACGCCCATAAGCTGCGGCAATTGGGCGATGAAGATCAGGATCGCGAGCGCATTGACGAAGCCGGTAATGACCGACCGCGACACATATTGCATCAGCATGTCGAGTCGCAGGAAGCCCGCGACGACCTGGATGACGCCCATCAATATGGTGGCGGCAAACAGATATTCGACGCCATGATCACGGATCAGGGGCAGCACCAGCACCGCGATGGCGGCTGTAGCAGCGGAAATCATGCCGGGGCGACCACCGACTAGGGCGGTGATCACGGCGATCGAGAAAGAGGCATAGAGGCCAACGCGCGGATCGACGCCGGCGATGATCGAAAAGCCGATGGCTTCGGGGATCAATGCCAGGGCGACGACGATCCCGGCCAGGATGTCGGCGCGCGGATTGGCGAGCCATTCGCGTTGCAGCGAGGCGATGGATAGCATTCAAAAAAACCTAGATTGGCTAGCGGGGCATCGCGTGCGTGCGCGGGAAAAGCACGAAACTCGCAAAAGCGAAGCCCAAATTCGCTAATGGTTATCCCAGGGATAGGCGCCGGGCCGAGCCACCCGGCAGGGCCGGGTCCAATGGATGACGTTCCCCTATCCAAGATGCAGGGCCGACGCAAGAGCGATAAGCCGGTCCCTATATCAGACCGATGTCGCCAGCCCGGCCTTCTCGACATGGGTGGCAACGGGTTCGTTACGATCCTTGCGCTCCGAATAGCGGTCCACCAATTGCTCGGCATGGGGCCGCAGCAGGACGGTGAAGCGGACCAGTTCCTCCACCACATCGACGATGCGGTCATAATAGGCGGAGGGCTTCATCCGGCCCGCTTCGTCAAATTCCTCATAGGCCTTGGCGACCGAGGACTGGTTGGGAATGGTGAACATCCGCATCCACCGGCCAAGGACGCGCAGCGTGTTGATGCTGTTGAAGGATTGCGATCCGGCCGACACCTGCATCACCGCCAGGGTGCGCCCCTGTGTCGGGCGCAGCCCTTTATAGGCCAGCGGCAGATGATCGACCTGCGCCTTCATGATGCCGGTGATCTGGCCATGGCGTTCGGGGCTGCACCAGATTTGTCCCTCCGACCAGAGCGAATGGGCGCGCAGTTCATGGACGGCGGGATGGTCGTCGCCCGCCACCTGATCGGGGAGTGGCAGGTCGCGCGGATCGAAGATGCGCGTTTCGCAGCCGAAAAACTGGAGCAGGCGCGCAGACTCCTCGACCACCAGCCGCGAATAGGAGCGTTCGCGCAGCGATCCGTAGAGCAGCAGGATGCGCGGCGGCGGGTCGAGAGCGCCGAGGCCCAGTGCGGGTCGGCGGTGGGCATAGTCCGGGTGAAGGGCGGGCAGATGGTCGGGATCGGCCAGCGTGCGGAGATAGGCGAACGGCACCGTGTCGCTCATGCCGCATCCTCCGCAAAGCGCGACCGGGTGCGGTTGGCGAAGGCGACCAGCGAGAGCATCACCGGCACTTCGACCAGCACGCCCACCACCGTCGCCAGCGCGGCCCCGCTCGACAGGCCGAACAGCCCAATCGCGACCGCGACCGCCAGCTCGAAGAAGTTGGACGTGCCGATCAGCGCGCAGGGTGCCGCGATCCGGTGCGGCACCTTCCAGGCGAAGGCCCAGGCATAGGCAAGCGCGAAAATGCCATAGGATTGAAGGATGATCGGCACCGCGATCAACGCGATCAGCAATGGCTGGCCGACGATGGTTTCGGCCTGAAAGGCGAAGAGCAGCACCACCGTCGCCAGCAGGCCAATGATCGACCAGGGCTTGAGCCGGGCGGTGAAGGCGTCGACCGCCGCCCCATCGCCGCCATGCGCCGCGATCACCCGATGCCGGGTGAAAGCCCCCGCCGCGAGCGGGATGACGACATAGAGGCCGACCGAGAGCAGCAGCGTTTCCCATGGCACCACGATGTCGGTGACGCCGAGCAGCAGCGCGACGATCGGCGCGAAAGCGACGATCATCACCAGGTCGTTCACCGACACCTGCACCAGCGTATAGGCCGGGTCGCCGCGCGTCATCTGCGACCAGACGAACACCATTGCGGTGCAGGGCGCTGCGCCCAGCAGGATCAGCCCGGCAATATATTGGTCGGCATCGCCCCGTGGGATCAGGCCGCTATAGAGATAGTCGAAGAACAGGACGGCGAGCGCCGCCATGGTGAAGGGTTTGATCAGCCAGTTGACGACGATGGTGATGATCAAGCCGCGCGGTTTGCGGCCGATGTCGCGGATGCTGCTAAAATCGACGCCGACCATCATCGGATAGATCATCGCCCAGATCAGCACCGCGACGATCAGGTTGACCGACGCAATTTCCAGCCCGGCCAGCACCGCAAAGGCACCGGGCGCGACATTGCCCGATATCACCCCAACAGCGATCGCCAGTGCGACCCAGAGTGACAGCCAGCGTTCGAACAGGCCGAGCGGCGAGGCGGATGCAGCGCTCATGGTCAGGCGCTCCCGACCGAGGCCGCTACGCGATGTCCTGCCGCATCGACCACCTGCTCGCCATCTTCCTTGGCGAACGCACCCTGCTGCGCCGCCGGGAGGATATCCAGTACCGCTTCGGACGGGCGGCAGAGTTTGACGCCGAGCGGCGAGACCACCAGCGGGCGGTTGATGAGGATGGGGTGGGCCATCATCGCGTCGATCAGTGCCGCGTCGGACAGGCTGTCATCATCCAGCCCCAGGTCGGCAAAGGGCGTGCCCTTTTCGCGCAGCAGGGCGCGCGGCGTCATTCCGGCGCGGGCGATGAGGCTTTCGAGCAGTGCGCGCGACGGTGGCGTCTTCAGATATTCGATCACATGCGGTTCGATGCCCGCATTGCGGATCATCGCCAGCGTGTTGCGCGATGTGCCGCATTCAGGGTTATGATAGATGATGATGTCGGGCGTCATGCGTTCGCTCCCGCCTGGGCGCTGGCGCCCTCGCTCTGGCCGATTTCCTTGAGCTTGCGCTGCGTCGCCATGGCATCCAGGGCGTCGAGCGGCAGTTCGAGGAACAGCGTGATGCGGTTGCGCAGATAGCGCAGCGCGGTCAGGAAGGCATCGCGTTGCCCCTCCCCTTCGACCGCGGCCGGGTCTTCGATCCCCCAATGGGCGGTCATCGGATGGCCGATCCACACCGGGCAGGCCTCGCCCGCCGCATTGTCGCAGACGGTGAAGATGAAATCGAACTGCGGCGCGTCGGGCGCGGCGAACTCGTCCCAGCTTTTCGAGCGCATGCCCTCCGTCTCGAACCCCAGCCCCGACAGCACGGAGAGCGCCATGGGATGAACTTCGCCCTTGGGCTGGCTGCCCGCGCTCCAGGCGCGAAAGCGGCCTGCGCCGAGCTTGTTCATGAGCGCTTCGCCCAGGATCGAGCGGGCCGAATTGCCGGTACACAGGAACAGGACATTATAGACTTTGTCGGTCATGCTGAGGCTCCCTGAGAAACGATGTCGCATTGGATGGAAGACAGAAGGCCGGCGCACAGCGTCGGATCGCCCTGGCAGCAATCGGCCATCAGAAAGCCGAGCAAGCCCTGCATTCCGGCATAGTCAGCGGCATAGTGAATGAGGCGGCTGGTGCGCCAGGAGGTGGCGAGGCCCGCCTGTTCCAGCTTCGCCAAATGATGTGACATGGTCGATGGCGGGACATCCATCGCTTCGGCCAGGGCACCCGCAATCATGCCGTCAGGTCCGGCCTTCACCAGCAGGCGGAAGACCGAAAGGCGGGTGTCCTGCGCCAGCGCGGCGAGCGCCGCAACGGCCTTGTCCTGATCCATGGCGAGTCCTTTATTCGATAGTTGTCGAAATATGGCGCTGAGCCATACCCGTCAATGATATTTCGATAGATGTGAAAATATAGGCATTGTGTAGCACCTCTGTCATGATTGGATGAAAGGGGGTGCGGCAAAGGAGTCTCTTCATGGTCGCTGCCCGCCGTCTTGCCCGTTCGTCCGTTCTTGCCCTGCTGATCGCCGCCAGCCCGGCACTGGCGCAACATGCCACCACCACCGACGCCTATCGGGCGCAGGCGATGGCCGAACTGGAACGGCTCAAGGCAGACGCGCCGGTCGTCGGCAAGGCGCGCAACATCATCCTGTTCATCGGCGATGGCATGGGGGTCAGCACATTGACGGCGGCGCGCATCCATCAGGGACAGCGGCAGGGCGTGGACGGCGAATCCTTCGTGCCGACCATGGATCGGCTGTCCAGTACGGCGCTGGTCAAAACCTATTCGCATGACGGGCAGGTATCGGATTCCGCGCCGACCGCGACGGCGATCCTGACCGGGGTGAAGACCCGCAACGGCGTCATCGGCGTTGGCCCGGAAGTACCGGAAAATGACTGCGCGGCCAGCAAGGCGCATCGCCTGCCCTCGCTGTTCGGTTTTGCGCAAGATCAGGGCATGGCGACCGGCGTGATCTCGACCGCGCGCATCACCCATGCGACGCCCGCAGCAACCTATGCCCACACCGCCCAGCGCGACTGGGAAGCCGATAGCGACCTGCCCGCCGACGCCCGCGCGCAGGGGTGCATCGACATTGCCCGGCAGATGGTGGAGGGCGACGTGGGTGCCCGGCTCGACCTGATCCTGGGCGGGGGCCGCGCCAACTTCCTGCCGACCACCGCGCGCGATCCTGAATATGGCACCATTATGGGCAAGCGCACCGACCGCAAGGATCTGACCAAGGCATGGCAGCGACGCAATCCGCGCGGGGCTTATGTGTGGAACAGCGCGGACTTCGCCAAGGTTGACCTGACCCGCACGCCCCGCCTGCTCGGCCTGTTCGAGCCTGATCACATGCAATATGAGGCCGACCGCGCCAAGGATGCGGGCGGCGAACCGTCGCTGGCCGACATGACCCGTTCGGCGATCACCATGTTGGGCAGCCGCGACAAGGGCTATGTCCTGCTGGTGGAAGCGGGCCGGATCGACCATGCCCACCATGCCGGTAACGCCCGCCGCGCGCTGGAAGACACGATCGCCCTTGATGAGGCGGTGAAGGTCGCGATGGACATGACCGATCGCGCCGATACGCTGCTGCTGGTCACGGCTGACCATAGCCACACCTTCGCGATCAGCGGCTATCCTGGCCGGGGCAACCCGATTTTGGGCACAGTGACCAATGGCGGCCAGGCGCTCAAGGCCAAGGATGGCAAGGGCTATACGACATTGGGCTATGCCAATGGCCCCGGCGCGACGATCGACACGCCGCGCGCCGATCCGCTCCAGACAGACACCACCGCGCTCGACTATCGCCAGCAGGCGCTGGTGCCGCTGGGGTCGGAAACCCATGGCGGCGATGATGTCCTCGCCCGCGCTTCAGGGCCGATGGCGCACTTGGTCAAGGGCACGATCGAGCAGCACAGCCTTTATTATATCATGCGCGATGCGCTGGCCGGGCCTGCCGCCGAATAAGGGTCAGGTTTTCGCGCCAGCAACAGGTTGCACGATGGGTCATGCACGATAGAAGATGTGCATGACCCCTGATCATGACGACGCCGCCACGGCACCCTCGCAGCCGATACCGGCTGCCGCTTCATCGTCCTACAGCCCCGGCCGTATCGCCACCGCGACGTTGATCGTGGTGGGAATCGTCGGCCTCGCATGGATCATGGTCGAACTCACCCGCTTCCTGATGCTGGTCTTCGCCGCGATCGTGATCGGCGCGGTGTTCGACACGATTGCCAGTTGGCTGTGCCGGATCACCGGCATGAACCGCTCTTTTGCGCTCACCCTGTCCGTTGTCGGCATCATCGCCCTGTTCATCGGCGCCTTCACGCTGTTCGGATCGCAACTGGCCCGCGAATTCGACACGATCCGCGAAACCGTCCCCCGCGCTTTGCAAGGCGTGGAAAATCTGCTGGACAGCTATGGCCTTGGCGACCGGGCGCGGCAGTTGATCGAGGGCAGCGGCGAGGACATGTCCCAGCTCGTGTCCCAGGCGGGCGGCTATGCCCTTGCGGCGGGCAGCAGCCTGGCGGACTTCGTCCTCGTTCTGGTGGGGGCGATTTTTCTGGCGGGCGATCCCGCCACCTATCGCCGGGGGCTGCTGTTGCTCATCCCCAAGCGGGCGGAAGACATGGTGGCGATGGCGCTGGACGATGCGTCCGGTGGTCTGCGCGGATGGATGCTCGGCCAGGCGGTATCGTCGCTGGTCATTGCCGTGCTGACCTGGCTGGGGCTTGCCCTGCTTGGCGTGCCCGCGGCCGGTGGGCTTGGCGTCATCGCTGGCCTGCTCGATATCATTCCGATGATCGGGCCGGTCATCGCCGGCGTGCCCGCCGTGCTGCTGGCCTTCACCGTATCGCCGATGACGGCGCTATGGACCATCATATTATTCCTGGCGATCCAGCAGTTACAGGGCAATTTCCTGCAACCGATGATCCAGAAACATGCGGTCAACGTACAGCCCGCCGTGCTGCTGTTCGCGGTCTTTGCCGCCGGATTGCTCTTCGGCTTTCTCGGCGTCCTGCTCGCCGCGCCGCTGACGGTCGTCATCTTCGTGTTCGTCCAGCGCCTATATGTCCAGGCTATGCTCGGCAAGCCGATCAAGGTCGCAGGCAAGGACTGAGAAAGACGCCCTGTAGCCATGCGACGGATGCCTGCCGAGGCTACACGACAAAGATCGCGCCATCATGCACCGGGCACGCAAAAAAGCGGCCCGTTGCGGGGCCGCTTCTTATGCCGAAACGAATCGAGAGAAATCAGGCGGCGGAGGCGGCCTGCTTCTTGACGATGTCGCGCTTGAGGCGGCGGGCCTTGAGCGACAGCTTGTCGTCGCTGGTCTTGACCAGCCAGTTGTCGAGGCCGCCATTATGTTCGACCGAACGCAGACCATGGGTCGACACGCGCAGCTTGAAGCTGGATTCCAGCGTTTCGGAGATCAGCGAAACATTCTGCAGATTGGGCAGGAACACCCGCTTGGTCTTGTTATTGGCGTGGGAAACATTGTGACCCACCTGGCGACCCTTGCCGGTCAGCTCGCAAATGCGCGACATAGTCAATCAACCTTGTAATTCGGGTTCGTTCGGAAAGTCGCGCCGATAATGGGATTCGTGCCTCCCGTCAACCCGCGCGCGTTCAATGCAACCCTTTGGGTGAGGCCTGCGTTGAGCCGTTGTTATCCTAAGCGAGGTCGAAATGCGATTCATTGGTGGTCTACTTGTCATTATCCTGCTGGTCCTGGCTGGCGGTATCGCCACGGGCTTCATCGACCTGCAAAAGACGCGCGACGGGCAATTGCCGCAGATCGCGGTCAAGGAAGGCACGCTGCCCAAATATGAGGCCAATGTCGCCAAGGTGGAAGTCGGCAGCCGCAAGGAAACGGTCGATGTGCCCACGGTGGATGTCAAGAAGCCCTGATTCTTCCCCTTCCCAGTCTGATCCTGTAACGGGCGGAGCCATGGCTCCGCCCTTTCCCTTGCCCGCCCCCATGCGCCGTGCGCTTGATCTTGCCCGCTTGGCCGAGGCGGCGGGCGAAGTGCCGATCGGCGCGGTCGTGACCAGGGATGGGACGATCATCGGCGAGGGCGAGAATCGCAATCGCCGCGATCGCGATCCGACCGCCCATGCCGAAATCGTCGCGATGCGGGCGGCGGCGGCCCATCTGAACGATTTTCGCCTGACCGGCTGCGACCTGTGGGTGACGCTGGAACCCTGCGCCATGTGCGCGGGGGCAATCTCTCACGCGCGAATCGCCCGGCTCTATTATGCCGTGGGTGATCCCAAGGGTGGTGCGATCGAGCAAGGGCCGCGGCTGTTTGCCCAGCCGCAATGCCTGCACCGCCCCGATGTCTATGGTGGCTTGGCCGAGGCGGAAGCCTCAGCGCTGTTGCGGGACTTTTTCGCCGCCCGGCGCTGAATAGTCGATGCGGTAGAGTTGATAGGGCAAGGTCATGCCGGTGTTAAGCGTGACCGGCACCAGCCAGTCGGGCAGTTTGTCGCGCATCAGGTCGGCATAGAAGCCAGCGGGACTGCGCGACTGATAGATGGTGCCTTCGGGAAACCAGGGGCAAACCAGCAGATAGGTCGCATGATGTTTCGCCGCGATAGCGCGGAAATCGCGCGCCGGGCCGTCGAAGGCATGGTGGATGTCGAGGATCGTCGCGCCATTGCGGTGATAGGGTCCGGCGAGCGCGCTATGATGGGTCGTCGCGATCAGGCGCGGACCGAGATCGACCATGGTGAAGATGGTCGCGGGCGGCAACTGGTCCAGCACCGCGAGCGCGGGCTGAGTCCGGCAGCGGCCATTCGCTTTCTTGATCGCATCCGTGCGCACGACGGCGGACGGGCGCCAAGGGCGCGGCGTCTTGCCGGTCGCCTGTTGATAGAGTTTCACGGCCTGCGGATAGAGCGGATAGGCGCAGGCGATCGCTACGAGCAGCGCTACCCCTGCCCCGCCCGCAATCTTCGCCCGGCGCGATCCGGTCAGGATGGCAGCGACCAGACGATGCGCGGCCCAAGCGGCGGGCGGGATCGCCAGCAATTGCGCCGCTGGCCCTGCGCGGAGTTGCCAGAAGAGCAAGGCGATGGCGAAGACCATCATCAGCCCCACGGTCGCCCAGGCCCAGAGCCGCTCAGCGTCGCGCCGCGCATCCCACAAGGCCCAGAGCAGCCCGGCCAGCCCGGCGAGCGGGACCGCCAGCAGCGGCACCACCATTGATTGGGCTTGCGCGGTGATCGGCTTGGCCTCGCGGATATTGGCGAGCCACAGCCGCTCCAGTTCGGGCGAAATCTGATAGGGGCTGAGGCATTGGGGCCAGTTGAGCCAGAAGAAGAGCGCCACCGCGCCGCCCACGATCACGCCTGCGCCCAGCCGCGCCATCCAGCCGCGCAAGGGGGCAAGCGCCAGCAGCACCATGCCCGCCGATGCCGCGCCGAACACCGCGACCCAGATCGGCGAGAGCGCATCGCAGACCTGTTCGCGGTTGGCGGTGCTGGCGAAGAGCAGATAGCAGAGCGAGGTCGCGCCGCCGAGGCTGAGCGCATAGGGCAGCATCCGCCGCTCCGCGCCGTCGCGAAACACCCAGCGTAGCGCGATCAACCCGCCGCCTGCCGCCAGATAGACGATCATCTCCATACCGATCGTGATCGACAGCGCACTGCTGACCCCGGCCATGATGCCGCCGCGCAGCCGGTTGGTGTCGATCACCCCGGCCAGCATCGTCAGCGCCAGCGCCAATTGCCAGCCATGATGGTCGATCCGCATCGGCGCATACATGCCAAAGCCCATTTGCGCCGCCAGGGGCGCCAGCACGGCCAGCAACCAGCCATTCGGCCCCGCCAATCGTCGCCCGATGAAGCCGAGGCTCAGCATCAGCAATAACAGCGGCAGCAAGGGCGCGATCCCGCAGGCCAGCCGGTCGGCCATGCCCTGATCGACGAAGGCGCGGAAGAACAGCATCAGTCCCGCGAGCGGCAAATCGACCAGCCGCGACCAGTGGATATTCGCCCCGCCCGGCGGATCGAGCCGATATTGGCGCAAATCGTACCAGCCCTGCCCCGCCAGCCAGTCCTTGACCTGGACATAGCGGATATTGTCGTCGGTATCGCCCAGCACCAGCCAGTGGATCGCGGACCAGCGCGTCGCCACCATCGTCACGGCAATGGCGATCCAGATCAGAAAGGTCAGCCATTTCCAATGGCGTGCGCCATAGGCGGACAGGAAGGCCGCGATGTGGCAGGCGCGGGCGCGCAGGGTTTCGCCGCTATGCAAGGTCATGCCCGTGGATTAGAGGCTGCGCATCAAAGCGCAACGGGGACCAGCCATGAAATTCGCGCAACGCGTGTCGTCGCAGCACCGGGCGCTGTTCTGGCAGGTCGTCCGCTATGGCCTGACCGGTCTGTTCGTCACCGCTTGCCAGGCGGCGATCTACTGGTCGCTCGCCACCTATGCGGGGCTGCATGTCCAGATTGCCAATCTGATCGGCTATGGCGCGGCGGTCGTCATCGGCTATGTCTCGCACAGCGCCTTCACCTTTCGCGGCCAGGGGGCGAATGACGGCCATGCCGCGCGCGGGGCGAAGTTTATTGCCGTGTCGCTGGTCAGCTATGCGCTCAACGCGCTATGGGTGTGGCTGTGCGTCACCCATATGGGCTGGCCCGCCTGGTCGCCGATCCCGGCGATGCTGTTCGTGACGCCGGCTTTGGTGTTCGTACTCAACCGGCAATGGGTGTTTCGGTGATCGGTAATCCTCCCCTGTAAGGGGAGGGGGACCGCCGAAGGCGGTGGAGGGGTGTCGCCCTATCGATGGGGCGACACCCCTCCGTCTGGCCTACGGCCAGCCACCTCCCCTTACAGGGGAGGATTTTTGGGGTGTTGCATCAGCACCGCATCCGCGCGCGCCAGGACGACCAGCGGCAGGCCCGCCGCCGCCGCGCGGTCCGCCGCCAATTGCGTCGGGGCGGAGATGGTGACGAGCAGGGGGCAATTGGCCAGCACCGCTTTTTCCACCAGCTCATAGGAGCAGCGCGAGGAGAGCAGCGCGAAGCCGCCGTCCCAGTCCGCCCCCATGCGCGCCATCGCGCCGATCAGCTTGTCGAACGCATTATGCCGCCCGACATCCTCCCGCACTAGCCGGATCGTCCCGTCCGCGCCCACCCAGGCGGCGGCATGGACCGCGCCGGTCGCGGCATTTAACGGCTGATGTTCGCCCAGCGCCGCCAGCGCGCGGAAGATTGCTGCGCGGTCGGCCCTTCCCTGCGCCGTGACGCGCGGCAGCGGCCGGATCGCCTGTTCCAGATTTTCGATCCCGCACAGGCCGCAGGAGGAATCCGAGGCGCGATGGCGCACCCGGTCCAGCAAGCGCTCGACCCGTTGGGGCGGCAAGGTGGCGCGCGCCACAAGCCCCTGCGCCGTTGCATGAACATCGACAGCGAACGCCCCGTCGCCCGGTTCGATCAACCGTTCGGCCAGCGCAAAGCCCAGCACCAGATCATCAATGTCGGCGGGCGTCGCCATCAGCACCGCATAGCCGATGCCGCTAAACTCAATTGCGACCGGGACTTCCTGTGCCAGCGCGCGGTTGATCGCCTGCGTCGCGCCATCGGGCGTCAGCCGGTCGAACTGCATCGTCGCGCTGTCTGATGGCCTATCCATCATTGCGGGGTAGCGATGGTCAACCCGCGTCGCAATGCCCGGCTTCATCCACCGCGTTGAACGGTGTCGCCTGGTCCTGCGACACTGGCCTGCCGCCTGCAAGCCGGGCGACGGCCGCCGCGACGACGGGCGAAAAGCGATCAGGCTCTTCCTGCGCCATGGCGATGATCCGCGCCTTCATCCGGGGATCCCAGAAGCTCGCCAAATGCTCGGCCAGGGTTTCGGTCGCCTTGACCTCGCCCATCGTTGCCAGATTGCGGGCGATCTGATGCGCCATATAGACCAGCCGGTCGGCGGTGGACATGATCTGGGGTTCGTCGCTCATCGGCCCGGCCCTATTCCGCTGCTTCGAGCGGCGCGATGCGACGGCTCCTCTGCGCCTGGCTGGCATAATCCTGCTGCCAGTCGCTGGGACCGTTGGATGGCATCACCTGCACCGCCGTCACCTTATATTCCGGGCAGTTGGTGGCCCAGTCGCTATAGTCGGTGGTGATGACGTTCGCCTGCGTCTCTGGATGGTGGAAGGTCGTGTAGACGACGCCCGGCGCGACCCGCTCGGTCACTTGCGCGCGCAAGGTCGTTTCCCCCGCGCGGCTGCGCAAGGTCACCCAGTCGCCATCCTTGAGGCCGCGATTGTCGGCGTCGGACGGATGGATTTCCAGCCGATCCTCCGGGTGCCAGGCGGTGTTGGCCGTCCGCCGCGTCTGCGCGCCGACATTATAGTGAGACAATATGCGCCCGGTGGTCAGCAGCAGCGGGAAGCGCGGGCCGGTTTTCTCGTCGGTGGGCACATAATCGGTGACGACGAACTTGCCCTTGCCGCGCACGAAGCCGTCGGCATGCATGGTCGGCGTGCCGTCCGGCGCTGCGTCATTGGCGGGCCATTGCAGCGACCCTTCCGCCTCCAGCCGGTCATAATGGACGCCGGCAAAGGTCGGGGTCAGCGCTGCGATCTCGTCCATGATTTCCGACGGATGGCTGTAGGTCCAGTTGAGGCCCATGGCGTTGGCGACCAGTTGCACGATCTCCCAATCGGCATGGCCGTTGAGCGGGGCCATCACCTTGCGCACCCGTTGGATGCGGCGTTCGGCATTGGTGAAGGTGCCGTCCTTCTCCAGGAAGGTCGATCCGGGCAGGAAGATATGGGCGTAATTGGCGGTTTCGTTAAGGAACAGATCCTGCACCACCACGCATTCCATCGCCGCGAGGCCCGCCGCGACATGATGGGTGTTGGGGTCGGACTGAAGGATGTCCTCGCCCTGCACGAACAGGCCCTTGAACGTCCCGTCGGTCGCGGCGTCCAGCATGTTGGGGATGCGCAGGCCGGGTTCAGCGTCGAGTGATACACCCCAGGCTCGTTCGAACAGGCTGCGCGTCGCGGTGTCGGAAACGTGCCGATAGCCCGAAAATTCATGCGGGAAGCTGCCCATGTCGCATGCACCCTGCACATTATTCTGCCCCCGCAGCGGGTTCACGCCCACGCCTTCGCGCCCGACATTGCCGGTCGCCATGGCGAGGTTGGCGATCGCCATGACGGTCGAGCTGCCCTGGCTATGTTCGGTAACGCCAAGGCCGTAGTAAATGGCACCGTTGCCGCCAGTGGCATAGAGCCGGGCGGCGGCGCGCACTTCATCGGCTTTTACGCCGGTTAGCGGCTCGATGGCTTCGGGCGAGCGGGCGGGTTCCGAGACGAACTCGGCCCAATCAGCAAATTCGTCCCAGTCGCAGCGTTCGCGGATGAAGGCTTCGTCATAGAGTTTTTCGGTGACGATCACATGCGCCATCGCGGTCAGCATCGCGACATTGGTGCCGGGGCGCAGCGGCAGATGATGATCCGCCTCGACATGGGGGGATTTGACCAGATCGGTGCGGCGCGGGTCCATGACGATCAGCTTTGCACCCTGACGCAAGCGCCGTTTCATGCGGCTGGCGAATACGGGGTGGCCGTCGGTGGGGTTGGCCCCGATCACCAGAATCACGTCGGCCTGCATCACGCTGTCGAAATCCTGCGTGCCTGCCGATGTGCCGAAGGTCTTGCTCAAGCCATAGCCGGTCGGCGAGTGACAGACGCGGGCGCAGGTATCGACATTATTATTGCCGAACCCCTGGCGGATCAGCTTCTGGACGAGGAAGGTTTCTTCATTGGTGCAGCGGCTCGACGTGATGCCGCCGATCGAGCGGGTGCCATATTTCGCCTGGATGCGGCGAAATTCGCTGGCGGTATGAGCGATCGCCTCGTCCCACGACACTTCGCGCCATGGCTGATCGACGCTGGCGCGGATCATGGGGTTGAGGATGCGGTCCTGATGCTGGGCATAGCCCCAGGCGAAGCGCCCCTTGACGCAGCTATGACCGCGATTGGCCTTGCCGTCCTTCCACGGCACCATCCGCACCAGCTCCTCGCCGCGCATTTCCGCGCGGAAGGTGCAGCCGACGCCGCAATAGGCGCAGGTGGTGACGATGGCGCGGTCGGGCGTGCCGACCTCTACCACCTTCTTCTCGATCAGCGAGGCGGTAGGGCAGGCCTGAACGCAGGCACCGCAGGATACGCATTCAGAGCCGAGGAAATCCTCGCCCTGCGACGCGGCGACCCTGGAGTCGAACCCCATCCCCTCGATCGTCAGCGCGAACGTCCCCTGCACTTCGTCGCAGGCTCGGACGCAGCGGGAGCAGACGATGCATTTGCTGGGATCGAAGTCGAAATAGGGGTTCGACTGGTCCTTCGCCTGCCCCATATTGGTCGCGCCATCATAGCCATAGCGCACCTCGCGCAGGCCGACGGCCCCGGCTTGATCCTGCAATTCGCAATCGCCATTCGCGCCGCAGGTCAGGCAATCGAGCGGATGGTCGGAGATATAGAGTTCCATCACGCCACGGCGCAATTTCTTGAGCCGCTCGGTCTGCGTCCGCACGACCATGCCTTCGGCGACCGGGGTGGTGCAGGAGGCTGGATAGCCGTTGCGGCCCTCCACTTCGACCAGGCAGAGGCGGCAGGAGCCGAAACTTTCGACATTGTCAGTCGCGCACAGCTTTGGGATGGAGCCGCCCAGCAGTGAGGCGGCGCGCATGATGCTGGTGCCTTCGGGCAGGGTCACGGCCTGCCCGTCGATGGTCAGCGATACGCTCTTGCTCGTGGCGATTGCTGCCGGGGTGCCATGATCGGTTTCGCGGGTGTAGGTCATTCCGCAGCCTCCTGAACGGGCTTGGCCAGGCCGAAATCCTCTGGAAAATAGTCGAGCGCGCTCAGCACCGGATAAGGGGTGAAGCCGCCCAGCGCGCAGAGTGAGCCATATTTCATCGTGTCACACAGGTCGCGCAGCAGGTCGGATTGAGCGCTGAGCGAGGTGTCGATGCGGGATGGGGAACGGGAATAGAGAGCTTTATCAATATACCCCTCCCCCGTTCGGGCTGAGCCTGTCGAGCCGAAGGCGGCCGTAGGCCAACCCTTCCCCTGATCCTTCAAGAAGGAAAGCCCTTCGACAAGCTCAGGGCGAACGGTGTGAGACGTATTGCGCGCCGCCATGATCCGATCGACAATCTCCACCCCGCGCGTCGATCCGATCCGGCAAGGCGTACATTTGCCGCAGCTTTCCACCGCGCAAAATTCCATCGCAAAGCGCGCCATATGCGCCATATCGACGCTATCGTCGAACACCGTAATCCCGGCATGGCCGATGAGGCCACCGGCTGCCGCAAAAGCTTCATAGTCGAACGGCAGATGAAACATGCTGGGCGGGAAATAGGCGCCCAATGGCCCGCCCACCTGCACCGCGCGTACCGGGCGGCCGCTGGCAGTGCCGCCGCCAATATCGTTCACCAATTCGCCCAGCGTGATGCCGAAACCGATCTCGTAGAGCCCGCCGTGGCGGACATTGCCCGCCAGTTGCACCGGCATCGTCCCGCGCGACCGGCCGAAACCGACCGCCGCATAGGCCTCCGCCCCTTCCGCCAATATGAACGGCACGGCGGCGAGGCTCAGCACATTGTTGATGACGGTCGGCTGGCCGAACAGCCCTTTGAGCGCAGGCAAGGGCGGCTTGGCGCGCACCTGTCCGCGTTTGCCCTCGATCGAATCGAGCAATGCCGTTTCCTCACCGCAGACATAGGCACCCGCACCCTCCCGCACTTCCAGCGTGAAGGGCGCGATCAGATGCGCCGACCGCTCGATCGCCAGCCGCATCGTGTAAATGGCGAAGGGATATTCGGAGCGGATATAGATATAGCCATGGTGCGCGCCGACGGCATGGGCGGCGATCGCCATGCCCTCGATCAGGCAATAGGGGTCGCCCTCCATCAGCATCCGGTCGGCGAAGGTGCCGCTGTCGCCCTCGTCGGCGTTGCAGACGATATATTTCTGGGTTCCGGGCGCATCCAGCACCGTCTGCCATTTGATGCCGGTGGGGAAACCCGCGCCGCCACGCCCGCGCAGGCCCGACGCCTTGACCGCATCGACCACCGCCTGCGGCGCAAGCGCGCGCGCCGCGTCCAGGCCTTTCCATCCGCTTGTGGCGGCATAATCGTCCAGGCAAACCGGGTCGATTACGCCACAGCGGGCAAAGGTGAAGCGCTGCTGCCCGGCAAAGAAAGATAGCTGCTCAATTGGTCCCAGCCGATTGGAATGCGTGCCATCCAGCACCGCCGCAACATCCCAAGGCCCGACCGGGCCATAGCCGATGCGGCCGTCCGCCGTCTCGACCTCGACCAGCGGTTCGATACTGAACAGCCCGCGCGATCCGGTTCGGATCACCTCGCACCCGGCGTCGGCAAAGGCGTGCGCCACATCATCCGCGCCCAGCGCGACCGAGGCCATATCGCGGCTCACATAGATTTTCATAGGGATTTTCATGCCGCCACCTCCGCCGCGATCCGCTCCAGCGCCGCACCGTCGATCCGCGCCACCGGGCGGCCGTCGACCAAAGCATTCGGCCCGATCGCGCATAGGCCCAGGCAATAGACCGGCTCCAGGCTGACCGCGCCATCGCCGCGCGTCTGCCCCATCGCCACGCCCAGCCGCTGCGCCGCCGCCGCCTCGATCGCCGCGCCGCCGCGCGCCTGGCAGCTTTCGGCCCGGCACAATTTCACGACATGGCGACCCTGCGGCGTGCGGCGAAAATCATGATAGAAAGTGACGACGCCATGCACATCGGCACGCGACAGGTTCAGCGCCTTGGCGATGACCGGCACGATCGCATCAGCAATATGCCCGGCCTCTTCCTGCACGGCATGGAGCAGCGGCAAGAGCTGGTCGCGCGTTGCGCCATGCTGCGCCGTCCAGCCTTCGATAAACTCGTCCATCCCGACACCCTGCCCTTGTTGGCCGCTATTTTGCGCCATAGTGCGGCGGCGGGGCGTGTCGGTCAAATCGAAGCAGGCGATGCTTGATAGAGATTGACTATGAAAATTCATCATCCTCCCCCTGCGGGCGAGGTAGCTGGCCGCAGGCCAGACGGAGGGGTGTCGCGCTATCGAGAGGGGGACACCCCTCCACCATTCGCTACGCGAACGGTCCCCCTCCCCTTACAGGCGAGGATATTTTGCCCTAAATCGTCTTAAAGCCGGGCGGCAACCGCAACTCCCGCGCGACGGCCAGTACCGCTTGTGCCAATGGTCCCATCGGCGCGCTGTCGGATACGATCACGCCGACCCGGCTGCCCTCCCCCATATCCGGCAACGGCGCGGTGCGTGCCCAGCGCAGGCCATCGAGCAGCGCGGCATGGCTGTCGGGAATGATCGAACAGAGCCGCCCCTGCTGCACCAGCCCCAGCAGCGCAACATAGCTGTCCGCCGTCACCAGCGGCCGCAGCGCCAGTCCGCGTTCGGCCAGTCGCGCGTCCAATATCCGCCGGTTCTGCATCCCCTGATGCAGCAGGCAGAGCGGTAGACTGGCGAGGTCCGCCCAGTCGATGACGACAGGGATCGGCACGCCGTCCGCCGCGCTCACCAGCATCGCGCGCTCGGCATAGAGCGGCACCGACAGTGCATGGGCGGGCGGTTCGAAATCGAGATAGGTAAGGCCCGCGTCCAGCTCGAACGCCGCCAGCTCGCGCTCGATCTGGCGCGAGGTCAACGCCCGCACCGAAATATTCAGACCGGGATAGCGCGCCAACATCGCCGTCGCGAGGCAACCGATGGCGGGCATGGCGGCGGGGATCGCCCCTAGCCGCAACTCGCCCTTCAACGGTCCGCGCGCCGTTTCCGCCGCCTGCCCCAGCGCTTCGGCGGCAGCCACCAATTGCCGCGCCCAGGGCAGGATCGCTTCGCCTTCCGGCGTTAATCCGCCATATTTGCGGTCGCGGCGGATCAGCCGCTTGCCCAATTGCGCCTCCAGCGTGGCGATCCCGGCCGACAGCGTGGGTTGCGACACATGGCATTGCGCCGCCGCTCGCGCGAAATGGCCTTCGCGCTCCAGCGCCAGAAAATATTCGACAAGGCGGGTCTGCATCGCTTTGCTATAGGCTTTATAGAGCGAAGCTATCAAGGAAGCGCTATGGCGACGGGACGGATATTGGGCGCGGTGCTGGCGGGGGGACGGTCCAGCCGCTTCGGCAGCGACAAGGCGCTGGCCCTGATGCCCGATGGCCGCCCCCTGATCGACCATGCGGTGGCGGGTCTTGCCCCGCATGTCGCGCAGGTGGTGATTTGCGGACGCGCAGGCGGCCTTTCTGATCGGCCCGCGCCCGATATGGGACCATTGGGCGGGCTTAACGCGGCGCTGCATCATGCGCTGACCGAAGGTTTTACCGGGGTGCTGACCACCGGCTGCGACATGCCGCTTTATCCGGCGGAGTTGCCCGCCGCCTTGATCGGCGAGGGCGCGGCGATCCTCAAGGGCCAGCAACTGCTCGGCTGGTGGCCCGCACCCCTCGCGCCCGACCTCGACGCCCATCTGGCCGAAGCCAATAACCGCTCCATCCATGGCTGGCTCGACCGCATCGGCGCGCGCGTGGTGGAAATGCCGGGACTGCTGCTGCCCAATATCAACCGGCCGGAGGATATGGCGGGGTTGTAACGCTCAACGCCCGTTCGTTTCGAGCGAAGTCGAGAAACGCTTGTCCTGCCCCCCGTTTCTCGACTTCGCTCGAAACGAACGGAGCGAGTTAAGCTGGCAAAGCCACGCTCGCCGCAATCTCCGCCAACAGCCCTGTCCCCGCTACCGCCTCACCAATCAGCAGCAAGGTCGGGTCTTCGTCGCTGATCGTCGCCACCAGAAAGGCCAGCGCCGACAGCTTCCCCCGGATCAGCCTTTCGTTCGGCAGCGAGACATTCACCGCCACCATCACCGGCGTTTCCGGGTCACGCCCCGCCGCGATCAGGTTGCGCGCAATCTCGCCCGCTGCCGCGCGGCCCATATAGATGCCGATCGTCCCGCCCGGTTGCGCCAGCGCGGCCCAGTCGAGCTTCAGCGGCTCGTCAGCCTTGAGATGCGCCGTCACCAGCGTCAGCCCCCGCGCCTTGCCGCGCAGGGTGAGCGAGGCATGGCCGCTCGCCGCCGCCGCGCTAGCCGTGGTGATGCCGGGGCAGATCCGCACCCGCACGCCACCTTCGCCCAGATGCGCCATCTCCTCCGCCGACCGGCCGAAGATCGACGGATCGCCCCCTTTCAGCCGCACGACACGCTTGCCCGCGCGCGCCGCAGCCAACAGCAAGTCGTTGATGCTGTCCTGTTGCTTGCTGTGCCGCCCCGATCGCTTGCCGACGCTGACGCGCTCGACACCAGCGGGGATCAGATCCAGCACGCCCGGCCCCACCAGCGCATCGTAAAAGACGATATCCGCTGCGCCGATCAGCTTTTCCGCCTTGCGCGTCAGCAGGTCCGGGTCGCCCGGCCCTGCCCCTACCAGCCAGACATCGCCCGGCGCGATCAGGTCATTCGGCTGCATGCAACGTCTCCTGCGAAGTCTGGACGAGAATATTGGCGAGCGCGGGACGGCACGATCCGCAATTGGTCCCCGCGCCGATCGCGGTGCCGATCGCCGGCACATCGACCAACTGCTGGTCGCGGATCGCCGCCACGATCTGGTTGAGGCCGATATCGAAGCAGACGCACACCACCGCGCCCTTGTCGGGCTGGCTCCCCGGCCCCCGCGCCGCCAGCACGGAAGCGCCCACGCCATCGACCGCGAGTTGCCCGATCAGCCAGTCGCGCGTCGGCAACAGGCCACTGCGGGTGATGATCAGCACGCCCGCGAGTTTCCCTTCGCGGATGATCGCCACGCGGCGCGTGCCGCGCGTCTGGTCGATCGCCTCGACCCGTTCGCCTTTGGGCAGGCAGGCTTCCAGCCGCGCCGGATCACCATTGCCCGCCACTTCATACAGCGCACCGCACGGCACGGTGATGCGGGTGGCCCAAAGGCACGGCACACGGACGGGTTCGGCCCCGCGCAGGATGAGAAATCCCTTCCATTCGGTGGCAATCTTCTCGACCCGAACGGGGGTGGATTTGAAACCCGGTTGCCCCGAATGCGGGTCGGTCAGCGGGCGCGGCAACAGGCCTGTGCGGCCGCCGCTCGATTGCTGGTCGGTCCAGTGGATCGGCGTGAACACTTCACCGGGGCGCTGCCCCTCGCTGATCCGCGCGCGGAACAGGCTCTCCCCCTGCGCCGTCGATACCCGCGCCAGATCGCCATCGGCGATGCCCAGCGCCGTCGCGTCGTGCGGATGCAACTCGACCAAAGGCTCCTCACGATGCCGCGCCAGTTTCGGCGACAGGCCGGTGCGCGTCATCGTATGCCATTGGTCGCGATAGCGGCCGGTGTTGAGCGTCATCGGCCAGTCGCGCAACGGCCCCTGCAACGCCATCTGCGTCACCGGCACCAACCGCGCCTTGCCATCAGGCGTCGGAAACCGCCCGTCTGCAAAAGGCATCCCGCCCCAGCGGAACGGTGTCATCGCTTCATAGACCTCATTGCCGATCGTCGCCTGCGCACGCAAATTGAGCAGCCGCGCGCCATCATTCTGATAAGCGGTCAGCCGCGCATGTTCGCGCCAGATGTCGGCGGGCCGGTCATAGGCGAAGGCATTGCGCCACCCCATCCGCCGCGCAACCTGCGTGACGATCCACCAGTCGGGCTTGGCATCACCTGGCAGCGGTAGCAGCGCGCGCTGGCGGCTGATCGTTCGGTCGCTATTGGTGACGGTCCCGTCCTTCTCGCCCCAGGCGGCGGCTGGCAGGCGGACATGGGCGTGGACGGCGGTATCGGTGGTGGCCATCACGTCCGACACGACCACGAACGGGCAGGCCTCCAGCGCTTCGCGCACGCGCCCCGCATCGGGCATCGAGACGGCGGGGTTGGTCGCCATCACCCACAGCGCCTTGATCCGCCCCTCGTCGATCGCGCGAAACAGGTCGACGGCCTTCAGCCCCGGCTTGGCCGCCACATTCGGCGCGGCCCAGAAACGCCCGACCCGCGCGACATTGTCGGGCGCGAAATCCATATGCGCCGCCAGCGTCGTCGCCAGCCCGCCCACCTCGCGCCCGCCCATGGCATTGGGCTGGCCGGTGATCGAAAAGGGCGCAGCGCCCGGCTTGCCGATACGGCCGGTGGCGAGGTGGACGTTGATAATCGCATTGACCTGATCCGTGCCACGGATCGACTGGTTGATCCCCTGGCTGAACAGCGTGACGGTGCGCGGGGTCGCGGCGAACATCTCGTAAAATTGCTGCAATTCGGTAGGCGGCAGATCGCACGCCTTGGCCGTGGTCCACAGGTCATTACCGTCTCGGATCGCCTCCCAGAAGCCATCGGGGGCAGCAACGCTATCGCGCAGAAAGTCCCCATCCAGCAACCCGGCCTGATCCATCCAGGCCAGCAACCCGTTCATCAGCGCCACGTCGCTGCCGGGCTTCAAGGCAAGATGCAGGTCCGCCCCTTCACAGCTTTCGGTGCGACGCGGGTCGATCACCACCAGCTTGGTGCCACGCGCGGCCCGCGCTGCCTGTATCCGCTGATAGACGATCGGATGGCACCAGGCGGTGTTGGACCCCACGAGGACAATCAGGTCGGCCTCATCCAGATCGTCATAGCTGGCGGGCACGACATCCTCGCCGAACGCGCGCATATGCCCCGCCACGGCGCTCGACATGCACAGGCGGCTGTTGGTGTCGATATTGGCCGACCCGATAAACCCCTTCATCAGCTTGTTGGCGACATAATAATCTTCGGTCAGCAACTGGCCGGAGACGTAGAAGGCGACGCTGTCAGGCCCGTGCTTGGCGATCGTCTCGCGAAAGCGCTTCGCCACAAGGTCCAGCGCCTTGTCCCAGCTTGCCCGCTTGTCGCCGATCATCGGATGGAGCAGTCGCCCCTCCAACCCTACCGTCTCGCCCAAATGCGTGCCCTTGGAACAAAGCTTGCCGCCATTGGCCGGATGCGCTGGATCTCCCGCGATCGTTACGGCACGCGGGCCGGTCGGCCTCGCGGAGATACCGCAACCGACGCCGCAATAGGCGCAGGTCGTGCGGATGGGGTTGGTCATAAATCCTCCCCAGTACGGGGAGGGGGACCAGCCGCAGGCTGGTGGAGGGGGCCAGCGTCAAGCGCAGCGGAAGGAGAGGTCGCACCTAGCGGCCGCCCCCCTCCACCACCGGCTTCGCCGGTGGTCCCCCTCCCCGTGCCGGGGAGGATACTCACGCCGCGCGCTTCCCGATGACGGCATCGCGCAGCAGGAAGATGCGCCCGGCATCGACCTTGAGCGGGATCACCGGCACGCATCCCTTATCCTCGCCCAGCGCCTCGCCAGTCTTGAGCGAGATGTTCCAATTGTGCAGCGGGCAGGTGACGACCCCGCCATGGACGATCCCTTGGCTGAGCGGCCCCTGCTTGTGCGGGCAGCGATTGACGAGCGCATGGAAATCGCCGCCGGTGGTGCGGAAGATCGCAATCTCTTCGCCGCCCAGCACCGGCAGGGTGCGGGCATTGCCCGGCGTGATCTGATCCACCGAACCGATATCGAGCCAGTCTCCGGTCATCATACGGTCTCCAACGGGCGCACTTGCGCGATATGCTGATGCAGTTCGGCATGTTCGCCCGCGACGCGCTCCGCCCAGGGATCGTCCTGCATGAACTGCTGCGAAAAGAGGAAGCGCGCGCGCAGCGCTTCGCGGCCGACATCATCCTCAACGATCCGCGCCTTCACATAGTCGACCCCGACCCGCTCGATCCACGGCGCGGTGCGCTCCAGATAGCGGGCCTCTTCGCGATAGAGTTGCGTGAAGGCGGCGCAATAATCGAGCGCTTCCTGCTCGGTTGATACCTTGCACAACAGGTCGGTGACACGGACATGGATGCCGCCATTGCCGCCAACATGCAGCTCATAGCCGCTGTCGACACAGACGATGCCGAAATCCTTGATCGTCGCTTCCGCGCAATTGCGGGGGCAGCCCGACACCGCGATCTTGAACTTGTGCGGCATCCACGACCCCCAGGTCATCCGCTCGGTCTTGACGCCCAAGCCAGTCGAATCCTGCGTGCCAAAGCGACACCATTCAGACCCGACGCAAGTCTTCACCGTGCGCAGCGACTTGCCATAGGCATGGCCCGACACCATCCCCGCCGCATTCAGGTCCGCCCAGACAGCGGGCAGATCCTCCTTCTTGATCCCGAAAATGTCGAGCCGCTGGCCGCCGGTGACCTTGACCATCGGCGCGTTGAACTTCTCCACAACATCGGCGATCGCGCGCAACTCACGCGGGTTGGTCAGGCCGCCCCACATGCGCGGCACCACCGAATAGGTGCCGTCCTTCTGGATATTGGCGTGCATCCGTTCATTGACGAAGCGGCTCTGCTGGTCATCGACATAGGCGCCGGGCAACGCGCAGAGCAGATAATAGTTCAGCGCCGGGCGGCAGGAGGAGCAGCCATCGGGGGTCGACCAATGCAGCTTCTGCATCACTTCGGGGATCGACGTCATGCCCTGCGCCACGATTTCGCGCCGCACATCGTCATGGCCAAAACTGGTGCATTTGCACATCGTTTTGGGGCCGGACTGGACATCCTCCCCCAGCGTCAGTGCCAGGATATTTTCGACCAATCCGGTGCAACTACCACAGCTTGCCGACGCCTTGCACCCGGCCCGCACCGCATCCAGGCTGCACGCGCCCTGTTCGATGCAGGCGACGACCTGACCCTTGGACACGCCGTTGCAGCCGCAAATCTCGGCATCGTCCGAGAGCGCTGCAACGGCCGCCTTAGGGTCCAGCGCGCCTCCTCCAGAGGCGAAGGCTTGGCCAAAGATCAGAAGGTCGCGAATGTCGGCGACATTTTCGCCGCGTTTCAACAAATCGAAATACCAGCCGCCATCGGCGGTATCGCCATAGAGCACCGCGCCGATGACGCGATCCTCCTTCACCACAACCCGTTTATACACGCCCCGCGACGCATCGCGCAGAACGATGTCCTCGCACCCTTCGCCGCCCGAAAAGTCACCGGCGGAAAACACGTCCAACCCGGCGACCTTCAGCTTGGTCGACGTGACGCTGCCCTTATAGCCCGTATGCCGGTCGGTCAGGCCATCGGCCAGGCTGCGGCACATGTCCCATAGCGGCGCGACCAGGCCATAGACATTGCCGTCATGTTCGACGCATTCGCCGACCGCCAGCACGTCCGGGTCGCTGGTGACCATATGGTCGTCCACCTTGATCCCGCGCCCGATCTCCAGCCCAGCCGCTCGCGCCAGCGCGACGCAGGGGCGGATGCCCACCGCCATCACCACCAGGCTGGCGGGGATCAGCGTCCCGTCCTTCAACCGCACGCCCTCGACCTTGCCATCGCCGCAGATTTCCGCCGTGTCGGCCCCGGTCAGTATCGTCTGGCCGCGCGCTTCAAGCGCGCTTTTGAGCAGCCAGCCGGCCGCCTCATCCAGTTGCCGTTCCATCAGCGTCGGCATGATGTGCAGCACCGTCACCTTCATGCCGCGCAGCATCAGGCCATGCGCCGCCTCCAGCCCCAGCAGCCCGCCGCCAATCACCACCGCGTCGCCGCCACGATTGGCCGCATCCAGCATCGCATCGACATCCTTCATGTCGCGAAAGCTGATGACCCCCGGCAGATCCTTGCCCGGCACCGGGATGATGAACGGGTCGGAGCCGGTCGCGATCAACAGCTTGTCATAGGCGACGGTGCGGCCCGACTGGCTGGTGACGGTCTTGGCTGTCCGGTCGATCGCCACGACCGGATCGGCGACGATCAGGTCGATGCGATTGTCCGCATACCAGGCGCGGTCATTGATGATGATCTCATCGAACGTCTTTTCCCCCGCCAGCACCGGCGAGAGCATGATGCGGTTATAATTTACATGCGGTTCCGCGCCGAAGATGGTGACGCGATAGCGCCCCGCATCGCGCGCCAGCAGTTCCTCGACCGCGCGGCACCCGGCCATGCCGTTGCCGATCACGACCAGATGCTCGCGCGCCTCGTCGGCAGGGACGAAGATCGCCGCCTCGCTGCCCGCCATCGGCTCCGTTCCGATCTGAAATTCCATATTCGTGACTCCAGAAAACAAAAAAGCCGCCATCCTGACCCCCGGTGAGAACCGGAAGTCAGGATGGCGGCTTTGCCATCATATGCGCCTTTTCGATCCGTCCCTGGATCGCTTCGGCTATGGTTGGAAGGACAGCTTTGTCCTCTTGCACTGCACCATAACAGAATCGCCCGATGCCTCAAGCGATTCCTGTTCCTGGTCCGATCAATAGGCCCAATCGGCCTGCACCCATAATTTCTGCGTGTCGGTCGCCATCGTCTTGGCATCGTAACGGGCATAGCGAACCGACAGCGCCGTCTTCCTGACCTTCGCCGATGCGATCAGGTTGATCTCATCGCCATAATGTAGGTCGAGCCGGTCGCTGTCGAATCGATGCCACACCGCCTGCACCGACACGCCGGTCAGTGGCCCCACCTGTTTCCAGCCATAGCCACCGCCGACATAGAGGTCGCGAATGCCATTGGCGGGCGTGGTCAGGAATTTGTCGGCCCAGCCCTGAAACTTGAAATTGGTGCCCAGCGGCGTCTGGAAACTGGTCAACGGCGTGCCGCTGCTCGCGCCCAGCACCTCATAGCCTGCATTCAGCTTCCAGCCCTTCACGTCCAGCGTCAGGTCCGCCAGCCAATAATCCGCGCTGTAAGCGTTGGGATTGCGATGATAGTCCGACTGACGCGCATAGCTGAGCTGGTAACTGAGCTTCGCCGCCTTGGACAAAGGCCGCGCGCCCGCCAGCCGCACGCCATAGGTCTGGCTCGACAACCGATAGCCCTGCATCGCCGCCTCATCCTGATCGACCAGATAGGCAAAGCCCGTCAGCGCCCCGACCGGCGTGGCATAGGACAGGTTGGCGAGGATCGTGTCGCCACTCACCGCCTGCTGCCGCGGCCCGCGCCCCTGAAAGCCCCAGATCGTCCGCACGCTCCACACATAGGAGAGGTCGAGCTTCAGCCCCTTGGCCGGGGTCAGTTCGGCGCGCACCGCATCGAACGTCTGGCCATTGTCGCGAAAGGCGACATTTCCGACGAAACGCTCATCATCCAGCACGATCCTTTGCCGACCGCCGGTCAGCGTCACCGCCTTGGTCTTATATTGAAGCTGGGCGATGTAGAGCGCGATATTTTCCGGGTCGGCAATGATTGGCCGGGTCGCCGCCCCGTTCAGCCCGTCATAATAGTCGTCGATGGCAGCCAGCGTCCCCTGCCCCACCAGCATCGCGGAAAAGGCACCGCTGCTGGCCGACAGCCCGGCCCGCGCCCGGATGGTCAGCGCATCGGATGTCTCGGTTGCCAGCCCCGCCTGATCGGCCTGCTCATAGCGCAACCGCGCTTCGGCGATCGGCTTGAGCGTCAATTCCTGGGCACAAGCGGTCCCTGCGACGGCCAGAGAGGCCGCCGTTGCGAATATATATTTCATGGAAATCTGTCCCCCTCGGACTTCGCGATAACGACTAGGGGCGGCCTGGCTATGCCGGTCCGCCCCCGCCCCTCCAAAGTCAGATGCGCGCGCCGCTGGTCCAGGTCGCCCGCCACCGCCTTTTCACCAGCGCGATACCGATGAAGGCGACGACCGCAAGGCCAGCGAAGATCAGGAAACCGGCCGAAAAGCTGCCGGTCAACTGCTTGGCAAAGCCGAGCGAACTGGCAAGGTAGAAGCCACCAATGCCGCCCGCCATGCCGACAAGGCCGGTCATCACGCCGATTTCCGCCTGGAACCGCTGCGGCACCAGTTGGAATACCGACCCATTGCCCGTGCCGAGCGCCAGCATGGCGAGGACGAAGAGGCCCAACGCCGTCACCAGCGTCGTGGCAAAAGCGACCCCTGCCAATGCAACCGCGGCAACGATGTAGACGATCATCAACGCCTTCACGCCGCCGATCTTGTCCGCCAGCGCCCCGCCGATCGGCCGAACCAGCGACCCGGCGAACACGCAGCCTGCGGTGCAATAGCCTGCCATCACCGGCGTCAGGCCGAACTGGTCGGTAAAGTAGATCGGCAGGCTGGCGGCGAGGCCAACGAAACCGCCGAAGGTCACGGCATAGAAGGCCATCAGCAACCAGGCATCGGCCTGTTTCAGTGGCTGGAAATAGTCGATCATCTTCTTGGGCGGCGGCGCGTTGGGCGCATCCTTGGCCATGACCATATAGATGACGAACACGATGGTCAGCGGGATGCAGGCGAGGCCCAGCACCGCGTTCCAGCCGAACAATTTGGCCAGCCCCGGCGCGAACAATGCCGCCAGCACGGTGCCCGAATTGCCCATGCCAGCCAGGCCCATCGCCTTGCCCTGATGCTCAGGCGGATACCAACGGCTCGCAAGCGGCAGCGCGATCGCGAAGCTCGCGCCCGCAAAGCCCAGCACGACGCCCAGCGCCAGCGTGCCTTCAAAGCTGCTGACCCCCATCATCCAGGCCACGAACAGCCCAACGATCACGATCAACTGGCTGATCGCACCCGACATTTTCGGCCCGATCCGGTCGACCAGCAGGCCGTTCACGACGCGCAGCAACGCGCCCATCAATGTCGGCGTGGCGACCATCAGCCCTTTTTCAGCCGGGGTCAGCGCCAATGTCTGCGCGATCATCGGCGCCAGCGGCCCCAACAACACCCACACCATGAAGGCGAGGTCGAAGTAAAGAAAGGCGGCAATGAGCGTCGGCGTGTGGCCGGCCTTCCAGAAGCTGATCGCGGCGGCGGGCTGTTCACCCTCCTTGTCGCGATCCCAATAAGCAGTAGCCATGATACGTCCCCCAATAAACGGAAATGGACACGAAAAAAGCCGCAGGCCGGGCGCACGCACGAAGGGCGTAGTCCAGTCAGCGGCTTTGCTGCGATGTGGATTGGGATGGCGGTCCCGTCCTTGGGAGAGCGCATCCAGATATAGGCGCGCTTCATCGCGCGACGCCTATACTATCTCCCGATTCGCATCATGTTGCAAGGCACAATTTTGCGCCTGCTTTCAACGCGGCGGCGTAAAGCCCGCGAGAAATTCGTCGATCCGTTCGGGGTCGAACACCCGCCCGTCGAAGAATCGATCCGGCCCCAGCGTCAACTCGCCCCGGCGCGATCCCACCGCCAGCGGCTTACCGACCGCCCCCTCCAGCTTCATGCTCGCGCCCGGCATCGGCACATCGCTGTCGGCCAGCGCGCGGCGGAAGATGTCGGGCCGGAACACCGCCCCCGCCTTCGCCACCGTCGCGGGATCATGATCGACCATCCCCCAGCGCACCAGTTGCGAATAGATCCACAGCGCCTGGCTGCGCCATGGAAAGGGCGTCGCCTCCCGCGCGAACAGCATGAAATCGGGGCTGGCGATCGGTGCTTCGCCCGCTCGCGCGACGATCTGCCCCGACAAAGCCCGCGCGATCAGGTCAGCGGGCTGATCGACATAGGCGGGGGCCGCCAGCAACCCGGCCAGATCGGCATGATTGGCCGGATCATCGCACCAGGCCGCCGCCCGCACCAGCGCGCGCAGCAGGCAATCGACCGTATCGGGATTTTCCTCCGCCCACGCCTCCCGAAAGGCTAATACCTTCTCGACGCCCCGCCGCCAGATCCGCTCGCCGATCGCCACGGCTTCGGCCAGGCCCGCCTCGACCGCCGCGCTGCCCCATGGTTCGCCCGCGATAAAGCCATCAATCTCGCCCGCCCGCATCGCCTCGACCGTCAACGACGGCGGCAGCACGCGCAGCACCACGTCGCGATCCGGGTCCACCCCCGCGCTCGCCAACCAGTAACGCAGCATGATCGCATGGCTGGAAAAACGATGCACGACGCCGATCACCGGCTTGCGCCGCCACAGACCGATCGCAGCGGCAAAATCATGCGCCGTCCCCAGCGGGTCGGCCAGCCGCGCCGCCACATCAGGCTCCAGCGCAGCGGCGAAATCGCAGGTCATCACCAGCATATTGCCGTTGACATTGAGCTTATAGGGCGCGGCCAAAGCGGCAGGCTGCTGGCTCAGACCCAGCGTTACGGCAACCGCCAGCGGGGCCAACATATGCGCCGCCTGCACCTGACCATAGACCAGCCGATCGCGCAGCGTCGCCCAACTGGTGGTCCGCACCAGATCAAGCGCAATGCCCTCGGCCTCCGCAAACCCCCGCTCGCGCGCCGCGACCAGCACGGCCGCATCCGTTAGCGGCAGGAAGGCGATCCGCAGGCCCGTCGTCATACTCCCCCTCCCAACAAATCGCTGGCGGTGATCAGCGCCTGCGCCACCTCCACAATCTTCTTGCCCTGGTTCATCGCCGCCGACCGCAACAGCGCATAGGCATCCTGCTCGCTCAGCGACCGCTGGTTCATCAGGATCGACTTGGCGCGGTCGATAATCTTGCGATCCGACAGCGCCGTGCGCGCCTCGTCCAACTCGCTCTGCATCTTGGCAAAGGCATTGAAACGCCGCACCGCCAGTTCCAGCACCGGCTTGACCCGCTCCTTGCGCAACCCGTCCACGACATAGGCCGAGACCCCGGCATCAATCGCCGCGCCGATCATCGCATCGTCGGACTGGTCCACGAACATCGCGATCGGCTTGGCCAGCGCCCGGCTGACGATGAGCATTTCCTCCAGCGTATCGCGGCTGGGACTGCCCAGGTCCATCAGCACGACATCGGGTGCCATGCGTTCGAGCCGCGCGACGAAAGCGCCGCGCGGTGGCACGATATGAATATCGTCATAGCCCGCCTCGCGCAGCCCCTCCTCCAGAACCGTCGCGCGCAGGCCGCTGTCGTCGATGATGACGATTCGCATCAATCCAAAGCCTCTTCGCCCCCTGAGTGCCGCCGATGCTGCGCCGCGTCAATTGCGCGGGAGGATGTGGGTGGAAAGCGGCTGTCCGGTTGCGGACGGCTTTAATTATTAAACTGCCGTTGGAGACGGGCTTCAGGCCGCTTTTACAGGTGGCGATCCTTCAGTGCTCTTCTGATTGTGAATGACGGAAATGATGAGTCCGGGGTCCTTGTCCTGAATGTCGATCTTGGCTCCCAACTGATCGGCAAGCGCTTCGACAATACTTGTTCCAAGTCCCGATTTCGCGCTGCTCATTGTGGCGGTTGTGCCGATGCCGTCATCGCTGACCGACAGATTCCAGTCCAAATCGTCGGAATGATAATCGACTTCGATTTTCCCTTGCCGGTCTCCGGGGAAGGCGTGCTTAAGGGCATTGATGACAAGTTCAGTGACGATCAGGCCAAGACTCACAGAAATATCCGCACCCACCCGGCTTTCATCGACGGTAACATCGAGCGACAGCCTTTTATGATCGTGGATCATCGAGGCACCAAGACTTTGGCAAAGTTGGGTAAAGTAGCTGCGCAATTCTACCTCCCCGATCCGTGAGGTGGTAAGCTGTTGCTGAACGGTCGCAATCGACATGACGCGGTTGTGGGCGTCGGTCAGATGGCCGCGTGTTTCCTCCGATTGCACCTGCCGCGCGCTTTGCATCAGGACACTCGCGATGATCTGGAGGCTGTTGGCGACGCGATGCTGAATTTCCTGAAGCAATATGGCTTTTTCGCGCAGCAGGTCGTCTTTGAGCTTCTCACTGATCCGTGCTTCCGTGACATCGGTGATGGTCAGCAGAAGGAGGGGCTGATCGGCATTGCCGTAATCGAGCTTCTGGGCATTCAACACCAGGCGGCGCGGCGTGCCCGGTCCGAAATCCATCTCATAGGCCTCGATCCTTGCGTAACCGCCGAGTGTGGCACTCATAAGCGATCGAAGCTGCGGCACGTCCCATTCGCCGGCCCCCAACTCAAAAAGACAGCGGCCGGCAACATCCTGAGGCTTCAAAGGAAAGGCGAGATAGAATGACTCGCTAGCGCCGATGACGCCCATATCGCCATCCAGCAAAAGGGCAGGCGCGTGGGAACAGGCAAGAAGTGCCAGGCCCAGATTCTGCACCAGATCGGTATGGTGGTCCGTCGTCATGTCATTCCCATTCAGCCAGACCGGCAAGCTTGCGGGTATGAAAGCTGATCCGGGGAGCGGCGCTCCTTCGGGAAACGCTTGTCGACTTGCGCCACCCCTATCATAAATTAATAATAAGCGGCGGATATTTTTGAAATCACCTCCCCCCTCAGCCCATTGTGAAAAAGGCCGGTGGCCCGGCAGGGAGGGTGTTAAACTTGGCTGCAGGATACCCGAAATCGGGCGCGAGCAAATACGTAGAAGCCCGCCCCGTTGCGACCCAGCACGCCGCGAACCACACCCCCTTTCAATGTAGGATTTCCTCTGCTTTATCCTGTCCGATGAAGCACCCTATCCCCACCCCCTCGCCCGCGACCGTCCAGCCCGATCGCGCCCATTGGACCCCGGCCCGGCAGCGCCTCTTTCTCGCGGCGCTGCTTGAAACCGGCAATGTCTCCCGCGCCGCGCGCGCGGCGGGCATGTCGCGGTCGAGCGCGCATCGGCTCCGCGCACGGCTGGCCGGGACTGTTTTCGACCGCACATGGGACAAAGCCCTGGCCCTGCACGCCGACCGCATGGCCGATCCCTTCGCCGCCAGCGCCGTTCACCACACCCCGCACAAGGCGCGCTGATGCCTGTCGCGTCCCTGTCGCGCCAATGGGGCGCACCTGTCGCGCGGGTGTCGCGTCGGCAGTACGTCTCTATTACTTTCCTGCCGCTTCCCCGTCCCAATTTCTGCGAATCGGCCCGACGACCCTCGACGACGGTGTGAACTTCGCCCTGTCGCGTCCCTCCGTCCTTGCCGCAGGACAATCAGCCCTCTTTCCTTCGCCGCCGCCGATCCCCATAGAGATTAGCCATGACCGACAGTTCGCCCCCCGCCATCGCCATACGCAACCTCACCAAAGTCTATAAGGGCGGCAAGCGCGCGCTCGACGGGATCAACCTGTCGATCCCGCGCGGCCAGATTTACGGGCTGCTCGGCCCCAATGGCGCGGGCAAGTCGACCACCATCAATATATTGGCGGGCATGGTGAACAAGACCGAAGGGTCGGTCAGCATCTGGGGCTTCGACATCGACGCCAATCCGCGCAATGCGAAGAACAGCATCGGCATCGTGCCGCAGGAAATCGTGTTCGACCCCTTCTTCACGCCGTTCGAGACGCTGGAAAATCAGGCGGGCTTTTATGGCGTGCCCAAGGACAAGCGCCGGTCGATGGAATTGCTGCGCGCCGTCCATCTGGAGGACAAGGCCAACGCCTATGCCCGCACGCTGTCGGGCGGCATGAAACGCCGCCTGCTGGTGGCCAAGGCGATGGTGCATAGCCCGCCGATCCTGGTGCTGGACGAACCGACCGCGGGCGTGGACGTGCAATTGCGCCAGCAATTGTGGGAATATGTCCGCGAATTGAACGCGCTCGGCGTGACGATCGTGCTGACGACCCATTATCTGGAGGAAGCCGAGCAATTGTGCGACCGCATCGGCATCATCAACCATGGTAAGGTCATCACTGACAAACCCACCCGCGAGTTACTGGCGATGGCGCAGGAAAAGGTGGTGCAGGTCACCGTCGACCGCGACGTGACCATGGCCCCGGATGCCCCCTGCTTCGAAAAGATCGAACTGACAGGCGAGCGCACGCTGACCATCACCTATCTCAAGGACCGCGCCAATGCGGGGCAAGTGCTGAGCGCCGTGCAGGCGAACGGGCTGGCGATCGTCGACGTGGTGACCCGCGACCCGGATCTGGAAGATGTGTTCTTGAATTTGACGGCGGCGGCGTGATGGATGAAGCCCCTCTTGTCCCCCCTCCCGCAAGCGGGAGGGGGCTAGGGGGTGGGCCAGCGCCCACATTCAAACGACGCGACACAGCCCGCGCAAAAAGTCTCCGCAACGCCGCCCCGACACCCGAACGCCTATTGTGGCAACAGCTACGCAACCGAAAACTCGGCCATAAATTCAGCCGCCAGATGCCGATCGGTCCTTATTTCGCCGACTTCCTATGCCGTGAAGTCAAGCTCATCATCGAACTCGATGGCGAAAGTCATGATCACACGGTTGAATATGACAAGCGGCGGGACGATTATTGCCATTCCCAAGGCTATCAAATCTTGCGCTTTTCCAATGCCGATGTGATGGGAAATCTTGAAGGCGTCGTAACGCACATCCACACCACCCTTGCGCAGGCCCACCCCCGGCCCCTCCCGCAAGCGGGAGGGGAGCAGAAGTAGAATGCCCATTACCCACGACGTCGTCATCATCGGTTCGGGCGCTGCGGGCCTCACGGCCGCCATCAACCTGGCGCAGGACCGCAAGGTGCTGGTGCTGGCCAAGGGCGCGCTGGATGGCGGGTCGACCAACTGGGCGCAGGGCGGCATTGCTGCCGTACTCGACGCCGGTGACAGTTTCGAGGCGCATGTCCATGACACGATGGTCGCGGGTGCGGGCCTCAACGATCGGGCGACGGTCGAATTCGTCGTGTCCGAAGCGCCCGCCGCCATCGAGCGGCTGGCGGCCTTGGGCGTGCCGTTCAACGGCGGCGAGGAATTTGGCGAACGCTGGCACCTGACGCGCGAAGGCGGGCATAGCCACCGTCGCATCATCCATGTCGATGACGCGACCGGCCATGCGGTGCAGGTCGCCTTGCTCAAGGCCGCGCGCGCCAACCCGAACATCACGTTGATGGAGGATATGGTCGCGATCGACCTTATCACATCCCGCCATGGCGAGCGCTATTCGGGGGCTGGCCATGTCTGGGGCGTCTATGCGTTCAACAAGCGGACGGGGCGGGTCGATGCGCTGCTCGGTCGTGCGACGATCCTATGCACCGGCGGCGCGGGGCGCACTTATCTCTTCTCCACCGCGCCGCGCGGCGCGACCGGCGACGGCATCGCCATGGCCTGGCGCGCGGGATGCCGCGTGTCGAACATGGAGATGAACCAGTTTCATCCCACCTGCCTCTATAATCTGGAGGTCAAGAATTTCCTGATCACCGAAGCCGTGCGCGGCGAAGGCGGGCATTTGAAGCTCCCCCCCGGCGTGCCTGGCGGCGGCGAGCGGTTCATGCCGCGCTTCGACCCGCGCGAGGAACTGGCTCCGCGCGACATCGTGGCCCGCGCCATCGACCATGAGATCAAGCGCCTGGGCCTCGACTATGTCCATCTCGACATCAGCCACAAGCCGCCGGAATTCGTGAAGCATCACTTCCCGACCATCTATGCCCGGCTGCTGGACCTGGACATCGACATCACCAAGGAACCGATCCCGGTCGTGCCCGCGCAGCACTATACCTGCGGCGGCGTGGTGATCGACCTGGATGGCCGCACCGACCTGCCCGGCCTCTATGCGGCGGGCGAAGTCAGCGAAAGCGGGCTGCACGGGGCCAATCGCCTCGCGTCGAACTCGCTGCTCGAATGTTTCGTGTTCGGCGAAGCGGCGGCCAAGCATATCCGCGCGAACTGGGACGACCTGCCCGCTCCGCCGCCGATCCGCCCATGGGACGAAAGCCGCGTCACCAATGGCGACGAGGAAGTCATCGTCCAGCACAACTGGAAGGAAATCCGCCGTTTCATGTGGGATTATGTCGGCATCGTCCGCACCACCAAGCGGCTGGAACGTGCCCAGCACCGCATCGACCTGCTCTCACGCGAGGTTGACGATTATTACGGCAATTTCCGGGTGACGCCCGACCTGATCGAACTGCGCAACCTGCTGGAAGTCGCGCGGCTGGTGGTGCGATCGGCGCTGCATCGCAAGGAAAGCCGGGGGCTTCATTATACGCTCGACTATCCCGACATGCTGGACGCGGCGGTCGATACGGTGCTGGCGCCGTAAAAAAGCGGCGCGGTCGTCGGGGGACGCCGCGCCTTGAGGGGGAGGGGGAACATGCTGAAAGCCTGTCCGGGATCTTCGCTATACGGCCCGGCCCGATCATGGGCTTTGACGATCGTCAAAGAGCTTTCAGAAAATCGCCCAGCGCCGCATGAAAGCGCGCGGGTTGATCCGCCATCAGCATATGGCCGCTGGGACCGATGGCGCGGAGCAGCGTATCCTTCTTGGGGGCGTAGGCGGTGCGGAAGCGGCTGGCGATGGCGGCGGCCTGTTCGCGATCCGATCCGATCGCATAGACCACCTCCAGCGGCACGGTCAGGCGCGGCAATTGCGGGCCAAGATCGGTGTTGGCCAGATCGCGCAGCGCCTGGGCGATGACATCGGGATCGCTGCCCTTGGCCCCCGGCGTCTGCGCCACCATCTGTCCCAGATAGCGCCGCCCCGCCGCCGTGCCGGTCAGATAGCCACCAATCTGGTCGGCCAAATAGCCAAGCCCGCTCGCCGTACCGCCGACCATCGCCGCGCCTGCGGGCAGCATGTCGACCACCATGACCCGGCTCGCCAGCCCTTTTAGGCCCAGCAGCATCGCCAGCGTGCCGCCCATCGAATGGCCGACGATCGCGGGACGCTTCAATCCCGCTGCACTGGCATAGCGCGAGATTTCGTCGGCGATCGGCTGGAGGAGAGCGTCGCCACCTGCATTGGCCTCCGCTGCCAGCCCGGCAAAGCCGCGCACATGGACCAGGTGAAAGCGATAGCCGGGAACCGCCGCCAGCACGCCGCTCCAGATGCCGGGGCCGCTGGCGAGGCCGGGGATCAGCAGCACGTCGCGGCCCGTGCCACGCACCGTCACGGCGATCCGGCGCGAGGCAAAGGGTGCGGCCTGCGCGACGCCCGCCCGGAGCAAGCCGCCGGCGGCCAATGCGCCCAGCAGCCAATTGCGCCTGTTTATAGCTATCATCGTCATCCGCCCGCTATTGCCCTCCCGTCGCTGAACCACAACTGAGCAATGATACCAATGATCAAAGGGTTGCGCCGTTCAGACTCCTTACATCCCATTTGTGGAATCATTCATCGCATCACTCTTGCTCGCAATAGCAGCGGCCGCCCCTATGTTGGTTCAGAGTGCGGGGAATATATGACATCGAATGACAACCGGGGCGGGGTCGCGCGTCTGTTCCTTTTGGTTATGGCCCTGTCGGCCTGTGTAAGCGCTCCTGATCCGCGCCCGGCGCAAGCGGCGGCGAGCGCGCCCCAGAAGCCGCAACCGGCGACCAATAGCTGGCCCATCCGCCAGGCCCCCCAGCAGCCCCTGCCCTATCGCGCCGTCAATCAGAATGACGCCCCGTCACCCGCCTTGGTCAGCGTCATTCGCAATCTGGGACAGAGCTTTAACGGCAAGGTCGGCATTGCCGTCCGCCGGGTCGATGCCGACTGGACCGTCGCTTGGAACGGCAATGCCCTGTTCCCGCAGCAGAGCGTATCGAAACTGTGGGTAGCGCTGACATTCCTCGACGCCGTCGACCGGGGCAAATTGCGTCTGACAGACACGACCACGATTACGAAAAACGACCTGACCCTGTTCCATCAACCATCGGCCGCCATGGTGAAGGCGGGCGGTTGGACCACCAGCTATTCCGACCTGATGCGCCGGGCGATGACGCAGAGCGACAATACCGCCAACGACGCCCTGTTGCGCGCCGTCGGCGGGCCGGAAGCGGTACGCAGCTATCTGGCCCGGCGGATGATCAAGGATGTTCGCTTCGGCCCCGGCGAGCGATTGCTGCAATCGGCGACGGCGGGCCTTGACTGGCGGCAGGATTATTCGGTCGGGCGCAATTTCTACACGGCGCGCGCCCAACTGCCGATGGCAGCGCGGGTCAAGGCGCTCGACAATTATCTCGCCAATCCACCAGACGGTGCCGCCCCTACCGCCATCGTCGCGGCACTGGCGAAATTGAAGCAGGGCGATATGCTTTCGGCCGAATCCTCCCGTCTGTTGCTGTCCGTCATGGCGGAAGCAAAGACCGGGCCGCAGCGGATCAAGGGCGGGGTGCCGCCGGGCTGGACCTATCTACATAAGACGGGAACGGGACAGGATCTCGCCCCGCGCTCGACCGGGTTCAATGACATCGGCATCATGACCGCGCCCGATGGCACCAGCTATGCCGTGGCCGTGCTGATCGGATCGACCACCGTGTCGATCCCCGAACGCTGGGCCTTGATGCAGGGCGTGGCGAAGGCGGTGGCGGCGAACCATCAGCGCTGATTGCGATCGATCGGTGAGGGACGGTCTGTCCGTGCTGTCGCGTGACAGGTTGGCTATAGCGCGCTTGCCGCGGTAGGGCAATACCGATGGTCAACGCGATCCGCAGTGTCGCTAGGATAGGAATGGGCCTTCCGCGAACGACCACTAGCGGACACTCGTTTCCTTCCTTATGAAAAGCCGGATGGGTCTATTTCGCCGGAAAAAGAACACTTCGCATCCACTGGCAGATTTGGATGTGTGGATAGTGCCGCTTCATGTGAAAGCCGGTGCGGAACCGCTCCCTGATCGTTTCATCGGTGCATTTGTAAGCGTGCTTTGTCGAGCAGACGACCCGAACCTTGCTGCTTGGTCAGCTATTCAAGCTATTGAAGCCATGGGTTATTCAGTGCCAGAAATCCCAAATAAAGTAGATCATATGAAAGCATCGGATTTCGCAAATCTTGTTGCGGACCAGTGGCCTGATCTCGCGCATGAACTTCCCAGCCAGGCTGAGTTTTACGCTCAAATGGCCGAACACAAAGCAGTGCTTGGTCCCTTCGCCGCCTACGAGACATCGCAGCAATCAGAAAGCTGACGGTCTCCAATCCACCCATTGCCGTCATGAGGGGCTTGACCCGGCATCCATTGGCTCAACCGTTTGGCGTTACTGAGAGGGGGAGGCTCATGGACCCCGGATCAAGCCCGTCCTGAGCCTGTCGAAGGGTCCGGGGTGACGACGTTTGAGAAGCATCTTCTTACCACCCCTTCTCCCCGCCGGGGAGAAGGATATGCAGCCTTAGTGTCGAAGGCACTTAGGCGAAGTTGGATGAGGGGGGCGACGCTGAGGCAGCGCGGCTCCCCGATGGTTCGACACCCTCACCCAGCTACGACTAGCCAGCAAGCTGCCAAGTCTGCGCAGCCCTCTCCCTCAAGGGAGAGGGGTAAGAAAGGCCGCTAGGTGATGGTTCGCTGACGAATAGAGCGGGCACCGCGCTACTGGAGCGGGGCAGCGTTACCGGCTATCCCCTGCCCATGACCCAGAATCACCTCTATCTCGTCGATGGCAGCGGCTACATCTTCCGCGCCTATCATCAGTTGCCGCCGCTCACCAACCAGCATGGCCAGCCCGTCGGCGCGGTCTATGGTTATACGACGATGCTGTGGAAGCTGGCCGAAGAACTGGGCAAGGCGGAAGGCCCGACCCATATGGCGGTGATCCTCGACAAGGGATCGCACACCTTCCGCAACGACATGTATGACCAGTATAAGGCGAATCGTCCGCCCGCGCCCGAAGACCTGGTCCCGCAATTCCCGATGATCCGCGACGCGACCCGCGCCTTCTCACTGCCCTGTATCGAGGAGGCAGGCTATGAGGCGGACGATCTGATCGCCAGCTATACCAAGGCGGCGCTTGCGGCGGGATGGCATGTCACTATCGTCAGTTCGGACAAGGATCTGATGCAGTTGATCCAGCCCGGCGTCGATATGTATGACACGATGAAGAATGAGCGGCGCGGGGCCGACTATGTCGTCGGCAAGTTCGGGGTGCAGCCGGAACAGTTGGGCGACGTCCTCGCGCTGATGGGCGACAGTGTAGACAATGTGCCGGGCGTGCCGGGCATTGGCCCCAAGACGGCAGCCAAGCTGATCATCGAACATGGCGGGCTGGAGGCGGCATTGGACGCCGCGCCCACGATGAAGAAATCCAAGATGCAGGAAAATCTGATCGCCCATGCCGACATGGCGCGCCTGTCGCGGCGGTTGGTGGCGCTGCACGACAGCATGGACCTGCCCGAACCGCTCGAAGATTTGGCGTTGAAGGGCATTCCCAAGGAGCCGTTGCAGGACTTTCTGACGCATCATGGGTTCAAGACGCTGCTCAATCGGCTGGGTGCCCCTGCGGCTGCCGTCGCGGTTGCTGCCGCCGCTGCGGGCGTGGCCGAGCCGGTCGCCGTGCCGGTTGCGCCGCAAGCGCCGCCGATCGACCGAAGCCTATACGAAACCGTCGTGAGCGAAGACGCGCTCGACCGCTGGATCGCGCAGGCGCGGGCCGAAGGCATCGTCGCGGTGGACACAGAAACGGACATGCTCGATTGCGTGTCGTGCCAGTTGGTCGGCATTAGCCTCGCCACCGGCCCCAACCAGGCCTGCTATATTCCGGTCGGCCATGGTGGCCGCGACATGTTCGCGGAAAAGCCCGAACAACTCGACAAGGCGCTGGTGTTGTCCAAGCTCAAGCCGCTGCTGGAGGATGATGCGGTCCTCAAGGTCGGCCAGAACCTCAAATATGACATGACCGTGTTGCGGCGGCACGGCATCGAGATCACCCCCTATGACGATACGATCGTCATGAGCTTCGACCTCGACGCCGGGCAAAGCCTGTCGGGTCATGGCATGGACGAGGCCGCGCGCACGCATCTTGGCCATGACTGTATCAGTTTCAAGGAGGTGGTGGGCACCGGCAAGAACCAGATCAGCTTTGCCGAAGTGCCGCTGGACAAGGCGACCGCCTATGCCGCCGAGGATGCCGACGTGACGCTGCGGCTGTGGCGCCTGTTCAAGACCCGCGTGGCGAATGAGGGCGCGAACCGCGTCTATGAACTGGTTGACCGGCCGCTGGTATCAGTGATCGCGCGGATGGAGCATCGCGGGATCAAAGTGGATCGGGAGCATCTGGCGCGACTGTCGGGCGAGTTTACCGCTGGCATTGCAGCCCTGGAGACGGAGATCCACGAACTGGCGGGGCAGCCTTTCGCGATCGGATCGACCCAGCAACTGGGCGCGATCCTGTTCGACAAGATGGGCTATAAGGGCGGCAAGAAGGGCAAGTCCGGGGCCTATTCGACCGACGTCACCATATTGGAACAGTTGCAGGCGCAGGGCGCGCCGATCGCCGCCAAGATATTGGAATGGCGGCAATTGTCGAAGCTCAAATCCACCTATACCGATGCGTTGCAGGCGCAGATCAACAAGGATACGGGCCGCGTCCACACCAGCTATTCGCTGACCGGGGCGCAGACCGGGCGACTGTCCTCGACCGATCCGAACCTCCAGAATATTCCGATCCGCACCGAAGTCGGGCGGCAGATCCGCCATGCCTTCGTCGCCGAACCCGGCAATGTCATCCTGGCGGCGGACTATAGCCAGATCGAACTGCGGCTGGCCGCGCATATGGCCGATGTGCCAGCGCTGCGCGATGCCTTTGCGGCGGGCGAGGATATTCACGCCGCGACCGCCAAGGAACTGTTCGGCGAGGTCAACCGCGACACGCGCGGCCGGGCGAAGACGATCAATTTCGCCATCCTCTACGGCATTTCGCGCTGGGGGCTGGCCGGGCGGCTGGAGATCAGCGCGGACGAGGCACAGGATATGATCGCCAAATATTATGAACGCTTCCCCGGCATCAGCATCTACATCAACGAGACGATCGAAAAGGCCCGCGCCTGCGGCTATACCGAGACGCTGTTCGGGCGGAAGACCTGGTTCCCGCGCATCAAGGCATCGGTCCAGCACGAACGCCAAGGGGCCGAACGCGCCGCGATCAACGCCCCGATACAAGGGACGAGCGCCGACATTATCAAGCGTGCCATGGCCCGCATGGAACCCGCGCTGGACGCGGCCGGGCTATCCGCCGTCAAAATGCTGCTGCAGGTCCATGACGAACTGGTGTTCGAACTGCCGGAGGGGGATGTCGAGGCGGCCAGCGCCGTCATTCGCAGCGTGATGGAGAGCGCCGCTGAACCGATCGTGAAACTGAGCGTGCCGCTGGGCGTAGAGATCGGCACGGGGCCGAGTTGGGGCGCGGCGCATTGACGGCCAGGTGTAACGCAGGAAAGAAGCAGCGATCCCCCGAAGGGTTACAAAATCAGTCGGTTACCTCGGCATTCCAGGTGGGTATCCAGTGCCAAACGCCGCGGCACTCCCCCATGCTGGTCGCTTCGACCAGGCGGAAGCGGGCACCGTCCCAGACATAGGCCTCGCTGCCGCCGCAGTCGCCAATTCCCCGTCCCTTGGCAAAACTGTCGAGACGGGATTTTTCGGGGGCCCAGCCGACATTGACCAAGGTAGGATGCTTGTCGTCGCTGAGCCAGCCGGGCGCGGCGTCAAAAGGCGCGAAGCGGAATGTGCGGCGACCAGGGACGCCCGTCGCAATAACGGGAACCGAGGTGACATTATAGGCTCCCGACCCGCAAGGAACGAGAACCAAGGTTTCCGTCTTGCTCAGCCGATGCAGTTCCGGGGTCTGGTCACTGCGCATCTCACCAGCGCACCCCGTAAAAGCGATGAGCTTGACCAGTTCCTCCCGCCACAAAGGTGCCGGGGCCGGGCCATTTGGTACGATCGCGCGGCGGATGACTGGAGCGGCCGGGGCGGGCTTGACGGCCATGGACCCCATCGGGCCGGTTGCGACCAGCGCGGTCATCGTGCCAGCCCTGCCTTGCCGGGCATCCATATAGCGCAAGGCGGCACCGGAGCCCGCAAGTGACGGTCGGCCCCATATTTTGTTCCCGCCACGCACTTCCATCGTCACGCCGCGCGCCATCGCGATGGCGAGGGCGGAGGCCTGCGGTCCACGAACCTTGGCCTCTCCATCGCGAGCGCGGGCAGTCGCGATCTTGCGGCCGTCCACCAGAAAGCTGACATCGACGGCACCCCTGCCCTCACGACTGATCCAGACTTCAGCGGCAGCATCGGCTCCCGCGTCACGGGCGACGCCGATCATCAACGGTATCTCCGGCCAGTCAGCGCCATCGGGCATCAGCGCGACCGCTTCGCATCGGTTGCGATTGTCGCAGCCGATGGTCCAGTCCTTGTAAGTTTCAAGCGCGCCCGGCTTTGGTGCCTGCGCCAGACTATGCGACGATGCCAGCAGGGCCGCTAGTGCGGCTGCGGAAAGTGTCTTTGCCCCCATCAGTTAACCATAACCGATTTGGCGGTACGATGGTAGCATTTCCGTTACGATAGCAAAAGGACTGCCCCTTAGCGCAGGCTGAGCATCAGTCCAGCGAGCGCTGCGCTCATGAGATTGGCAAGACTGCCTGCCACCAGAGCCTTCAGCCCCAGCCGCGCGATCATTGGCCGTTGATTGGGAGCCAGATTGCCGGTCACCGCCATCTGGATCGCAATGGAGCTGAAATTAGCGAAACCACATAGCGCGAAAGTGACGATGGCGATGGTGGCAGGCGACAGCGCGCCCTGCACCTGGCCAAGGTTAATATAGGCGACGAATTCGTTGAGCACGACCTTCGTCCCGAACAGGCCACCTGCAACCTGCGCCTCTTCCCACGGGATGTTGAGCAGATACATGATCGGCGAGAAAACATAGCCGAGCAGCATCTGGAAGCTGAGGTCAGGATAGCCAAACCAGGCACCGATACCGCCCAATATGCCGTTGGCCAGCGCCACCAGCGCGACGAAGGCCAGCACCATCGCACCGACCGCGACGGCGAGCTTCACCCCGGTTTGGGCACCCTGCGCCGCGGCCATGATGAGATTGGCGGGCTTTTCCTCGTCATGGCTGGCGACAGGCATAGGTTCACCCGGCGTGCCTTCAGGAAGCAGCGCGGCCGGGCCGACGCCGCTGATCCGCGTTTCGGGCAGCGGGACATCAGGCGTGTCGCCAAGCGGCAATTCGCCCTGCACCGGGACGCGCGGATCGGGCATCATGATCTTGGCCATCAGCAGGCCGCCGGGTGCCGCCATGAAGCTGGCGGCGAGCAGATAGTCGATGCGGATACCCATGGACGCATAGGCCGCAAGAATAGTGCCTGCGACCCCCGCCATGCCGCTGGTCATGATGGTAAAGAGTTGGGAAGGGGTAAGAGCCGCCAGATAAGGGCGGATCACCAGCGGGCTTTCACTTTGCCCGACGAAGATATTGGCGGCGGCGCACAGGCTTTCGACTTTCGACACGCCCGTCACCGCTTCGATCGCGCCGCCGACCCAGCGGACGATGAACTGCATCACGCCCAGATAATAGAGGATCGACACCAGGCTGGCGAAGAAGATGATGACCGGCAACGCGGCGATAGCAAAGCTGGCCCCGCCAATCTCCGGGCTGGCGAGCGGGCCGAAGATGAAGTCGGTGCCCGCCTGCGCATAGCCCAGCAGGTTCGACACACCCTTTGACATGCCACCGATGATGGCGCGCCCAGCGGGCACATACAGCACAAGCAGCGCGATCCCTGCCTGCAGAAGGAAGGCCGCGCCGACGACACGCGGCCGGATGGCACGGCGGTCTGACGAGAGGGCAAGGGCGACAGCGAGGATGAGCAGGATGCCGGCTAGGCCGATAAGAAGATGCATGAAGCGCTTTCGCGGCGGGAGGACAATCAGCGCGACTATATGAGCGGGGCAGCGGCATGGCCAGCCGCTTTGCCGTGCAACGCAATCATGAGCTTTGTCAGCCTAGTTGGCCTTGCTGGCGTCCTGCTTCGCCTTGTGCGCCGCCAGCAGGGCGTCGATTTCGACGATGCGCTGGCGTTGGGGCGTGTCCTTCGCCAGCCCCTTGAGCCGGCATTCGGCCCAGAGCGCACGGCGTTCGGCGGTGAGGGCCTTGAGATAGAGGTCGGCCATTTGGGGCTCCTGTAAAAAGATCGGGGGCGGTGCGTTGCCGCCCGCCCCCTCCACCATCGGCTGTGCCGATGGTCCCCCTCCCCGTGCCGGGGAGGAATTATCGTCAAGCTGCCTTCGAGCGGCTCATGCGCTTGCGCTCGTTCGGGTCGAGCCAGCGCTTACGCAGGCGGATGGTCTTGGGCGTGACTTCGACCAGTTCATCATCGTCGATATAGGCGATCGCCTGTTCCAGCGTCAGCTTCCATGGCGGGGTCAGGCGAACGGCGTCGTCCTTACCGCTCGCACGGAAGTTGGTCAGCGCCTTGGACTTCATCGGGTTGACTTCGAGATCGTCGGGCTTGGCATTCTGGCCGATGATCATGCCTTCATAGAGCGCTTCGCCGACGCCCACCATCAGGATGCCGCGTTCTTCGAGCGGACCCAGCGCATAGGCATTGGCTTCGCCCGAACCGTTGGAGATGAGGACGCCATTCTTGCGGCCTTCGATCGTGCCCTTGTGGGGGCCGTACTTCTCGAACAGCCGGTTCATGATGCCGGTGCCGCGCGTGTCGGACAGGAATTCGCCATGATAGCCGATCAGACCACGCGAGGGCGCGGAGAAGGTGATGCGGGTCTTGCCGCCGCCCGACGGGCGCATGTCGGTCATCTCGGCCTTGCGCAGGTTCATCTTCTCGACGACCGTACCGGAAAATTCATCATCGACGTCGATCATGACGGTTTCGTAAGGCTCGGTCTTGTTGCCATTCTCGTCCTCGCCGAACAGCACGCGCGGGCGGCTGATCGACAGTTCGAAGCCTTCGCGGCGCATCGTTTCGATGAGCACGCCAAGCTGCAATTCGCCGCGGCCGGCGACTTCGAAACTGTCCTTGTCGGCGCTCTCCGTGACCTTCACGGCGACGTTCGATTCGGCTTCGCGGGCGAGGCGATCGCGGATCATGCGGCTGGTGACCTTGGTGCCTTCGCGACCAGCCATCGGCGAATCATTGACGGCAAAGCGCATCGACAGTGTTGGCGGATCGATCGGCTGGGCCTGGATCGGTTCGGTGACCGAGATGTCGCAGATGGTGTTCGCGACGGTCGCGACGGAGAGACCGGCCAGCGAGATGATGTCGCCTGCCTTGGCTTCGTCGACAGGGACGCGATCAAGGCCATGAAACGCCATGATCTTCGACGCACGGCCCGTCTCGATGACCGTGCCATCCATGTCGAGCGCGTGGATCGCCTGGTTCACCTTGACCGAACCGCTGGTCACGCGGCCGGTGAGGATGCGACCAAGGAAATTGTCGCGATCGAGCAGCGTGACCAGGAAGGTGAAGGGCACGCCCTCGACTTCCACGGCGGGCGCGGGGACATGATCGACGATCTTCTGGAACAGCGGCTTCAACGTGCCGGACCGCAGAGTGGGGTCTTCATTGGCATAGCCGTTGCGGCCCGACGCATAGAGGACGGGGAAGTCGAGCTGCTCATCGGTCGCGTCGAGCGACACGAACAGGTCGAACACTTCGTCCAGCACTTCCTGGATACGCTCGTCGGGACGGTCGACCTTGTTGACGACAACGATGGGCTTGAGGCCCAGCGCCAGCGCCTTGCCGGTCACGAACTTCGTTTGCGGCATCGCGCCTTCGGACGAATCGACGAGCAGGACGACGCCATCGACCATCGAGAGGATGCGTTCGACTTCGCCGCCGAAATCGGCGTGGCCCGGCGTATCGACGATGTTGATGCGGGTGCCTTCCCACTCGACCGAGGTCGGCTTGGCGAGAATGGTGATGCCACGCTCTTTTTCGAGATCGTTGCTGTCCATCGCGCGCTCTTCGACGCGCTGATTGTCGCGGAAGGTGCCGGACTGGCGGAAAAGCTGGTCAACGAGAGTGGTCTTGCCGTGATCGACGTGCGCGATGATGGCGATATTACGCAGGGACATGTCTTGCCTTCGGGATATGTGTTCACCCAAGCCGACACAAGGCCGCGCAGAGGCTTCGGGCGCGCCACTACAGGAAATGACGCGGCGCGGCAAGTGCGGGTCGGCAGGCGCGCGCGCGAACCCATGCCTTCGCGCTTCCCATGACGGAACAGCGGCCCTATCATCAACGCGACGATTGCGCCTTGAAGCGCAGGTGTTCTATATCAATATAACACCCAAGGAGACAGCATGGCTACGACTGCGCCCACCGCGACCCAGACCACGACCGCCGATATGTTGAACCTGACCGCGCCCGATCCGGTTCCGGTCGTCGCGCCCGACAAGGCAGCCGGGCTGGTGCCGATCGACGAGGCAAAGAAGTCGAAGCTGGACGAGAAGGTCGATGCCTTCATCGACGATCTGGTGGCGCAGGATGCCAACAGCCCGGAATTCGGTGTGCGCGTCGACCAGTTGACCAATATGGGCCGCAAGGAAATCGCCGAGGCGGCCGGGCACAGCAATCGCTTCCTGGACCGTCCCGTGCGCGCGATGGACAGCGATACCAAGGTCGGCGCGGACCTCGCCGAACTGCGCCGCACGGTCGAGGATCTGGACCCCGGCAAGCGCGGCAACCTGCTCGCGCCCAAGAAACTGTTCGGCATCATCCCGTTCGGCAACAAGATGCGCGACTATTTCGACGGCTATAAGAGCGCGCAGGGGCATATCAATGCGATCTTGGGATCGCTGGCCAGCGGCAAGGATACGCTGATCAAGGATAATGCCGCGATCGACGTCGAGCGGCAGAATATGTGGCAGACCATGGGGCGGCTGGAACAGATGATCCATATCAGCAAAACGATGGATGCGCGGCTGGAGGCCAAGGCGCTGGAGCTGGATTCGAGCGATCCGGCGAAGGCCAAGGCGATCCGCGAGAGTGCGCTGTTCTACATCCGTCAACGGACGCAGGATCTGCTGACGCAGATGGCGGTGACGGTACAGGGCTATCTGGCGCTCGATCTGGTGAAGAAGAATAATATCGAACTGGTCAAGGGCGTGGACCGCGCCAGCACCACCACGGTCGCGGCGTTGCGGACGGCGGTGACGGTGGCGCAGGCGCTCGCCGGGCAAAGACTGGTGCTGGAACAGATCAGCGCGCTCAACACGACGACCGCGAACATGATCGACCGCACCGGCGAATTGCTGAAAAGCCAGACCGCGCAGATCCACGAACAGGCCGCGTCCAGCACGATCCCGATCGAAACGCTGCAGCGTGCGTTCCAGAATATCTATGACACGATGGACAATATCGACGCCTTCAAGATGAAAGCGCTGGAGAGCATGAAGACGACGGTGGGCACGTTGTCGAACGAGGTGGAAAAGTCCAAGGGCTATATCGCCCGCGCGCAGGGCCAGGCCGAAGCGGCGCGCGATGCGCGCGTGGACAATTCGCTGTTGAGCGCAATCGAGGGGTGAGGATGATCCGCCCCCCTCTCCGTTCGCTTCGAGCGTGTCGAGAAGCGGCTCGTGCAATGCCAGCGTTTCTCGACTTCGCTCGAAACGAACGGAGGTTGCAGCTATGAGCCGGTCCGACCGTGTCCTGGCCGATGCCGAGGCCGTGCTGCGCCGTCATAGCGAGCGCGGGCAGAGCCTGAGCGCACGGGCACGACAGCGACGCAATGCCGGGCTGATGCGGAAGGTCAAATATGCCTTTTGGGCTATGCTGGCGGTGCTGCTGGGTAGCGCGGTCGCGGGGTTCGTGCTGCCGCTCGGCACGACCGGCGTGATGATCGCATTGGGCGTGATGATCGCGGCGTTGCTGCTGATTGCGCTATTGCCGACGGAGACGAAGGTGAAGTCCGAGGCGCTGGCCCAGACGCCGCTCACCGCCCTGCCGCTCCAGACCGAAATCTGGCTGGAAAATCAGCGCAAGGCACTTCCCGCGCCCGCGATCACGCTGGTCGACAGTATTGGCGTCAAGCTGGAAACGCTGGCCCCGCAACTGGAGCGGCTCGACCCGCAAGATCCCGCCGCGCAGGATGTGCGCCGCTTGCTATCGGATCATCTGCCCGAACTGGTGACCGGCTATCAGTCAATTCCCCAGCCAATGCGACGCGAAGAGCGTAATGGGCGGGTGCCCGAACAGCAGTTGATCGACGGGCTGGGCGTTATCGACGCTGAAATCGCCCGGATGAGCGAGCAGTTGGCCAGCGGCGACCTCAACAGGCTGGCGACGCAAAATCGGTTTCTGGAGCTGAAATATCAGGAGGCGAAGGAGTTGGGGGCGTGACGCTCCCATCCTTCCACCATGATTCACCTCACCCTGATCATCGTCGATTTCCTGACGGGACTGCTTGCGGCCGGAGCATGGGCCCTGGCGTCAGCGGGCGGGGTCATCGCAGCGCTGGTGGGTAGCGGCGTACTGGGCATGTCTATATTCCGGCGCTGGCGGCGCAAGAGTTAGTCGCCGCGCACGACGCGGTCGACCGTTAACTGCGGCAAAGGCTGGTCGAAATGCACACCGAAACGTTTGACCCGCACCCACATGACCTGGCCTTTGACGCCCAGCGCATTCGTTTCAATCAGCACATGGTCGCCGACACAAGGGGGGCTGTCGCAATGCACCAGCGCTCCGGTCACTGACAGGTCGAGCAGATGGGCACGCGCCGCTTGTCCCGCCAGAAGCAGCCGGACAGGCTCGAAAAGCTTGAGTCGCATTGCCCGGCGTGCCGCGCCAGAATCGTGGTTTTCCTGCAAAGCTGCGCCTCCCCAAGCTAGCATAACAGGAGCGTTGATGATCCGTTCCGTACAAATAAAGCTAGGGAAGGATTAACCCTTTTTACTGGTCATTCAAGGCGCAGGGAATGATGCGAGCCGGATCAGGCCGCGCGGCGATGCGGCGGAACCGGGCGAAGTAGCCGCCGGCGGTTGGCTTGGGGATCAACTCTTCCATGCGGAACCCCATGGCGGCCAGTTCGCAAGCAAGCAGGCGTGGCGGCGTGCCATGCTGATCTGTCGGCCGGTCAGCATCGACGACAATCAACTCGCCGTTCTTTTTGAGGGCCGGGGACAGATGCCACAGGAAGGCATAGGGCTCGGCGATCTCATGATACATATGCACCATCATGATCCGGTCGAAGCTGTTTTCGGGCAGGCGCGGATCTTCGGGCGCGCCCAGTTTGACGCTGACATTGTCCCATTTTTCGCGGGTGATGCGGCGGGACAGGGCTTCGATCACTTCGGGCATGATATCTTCGGCCAACACGCGGCCCTCCGCCCCCACGCGCGCGGCGAGGCGGACGGTATAATAGCCCTCGCCCGCACCGATATCGGCCACCGTCATACCGGGCCGAATGCCCGCCCTATCCATGATATCGTCCGCCTCATGCACACGGTCACGCGCTTCCTCGCTGGACCAGCGGGTCGAGACAATCGGGGCGACGGGACGATCCGCCTTGGGAAATGGCTGGGCGGCGGCGGGACGCTTGGCTCCGTCGCCCGGCGACAAAATGTCGCAAGCGGCCAGCAGGACGGACATGCCCACCAGCGCCAGGCGCATCATCAGTCGACATCCTCCACATCGACCTTTTCGCCCGTCACCTTCTGCGACAGCGCGGCGGCCATGAATGGGTCCAATGCGCCGTCCAGAACATCGTCGGGCGCGGTCGAGGTAACCCCGGTGCGCAAATCCTTCACCAACTGATAGGGTTGCAGCACATAGGAGCGGATCTGATGGCCCCAGCCAATCTCGGTCTTGGCCGCATATTCGCCAGCCGTGACGGCTTCGCGCTTGGCCAGTTCGGCTTCGTACAGGCGCGCCTTGAGCATGTTCATCGCGGTGGCGCGGTTCTTGTGCTGCGAGCGGTCATTTTGCGACGCGACGATGATGCCGGATGGAACGTGGGTGATGCGGACGGCCGAATCGGTCGTGTTGACGTGCTGCCCGCCCGCGCCCGATGCGCGATAGGTGTCGATCTTGAGGTCGCTTTCCTTGACCTCGATATCAATATCATCGTCGATCACCGGATAGACCCAGACCGACGAGAAACTGGTATGGCGGCGCGCTGCGCTGTCATAGGGGCTGATGCGAACCAGGCGGTGGACGCCGCTTTCGGTCTTGGCATAGCCATAGGCATTTTCGCCCTTGATCAGGAAAGTCGCTGACTTGATGCCCGCCTGATCGCCGGCCTGATAATCGACCAGTTCGACCTTATAGCCGCGCCGTTCGGCCCAGCGGCGATACATGCGCGACAGGATTTCGGCCCAGTCCTGGCTTTCGGTGCCGCCAGCACCCGCGTGAATTTCGAGATAGGTGTCGCTGGCATCGGCTTCGCCCGCCAGCAGCGCCTTGATCTTGTCCTCATCGGCGCGGTCGGCCAGCGCCTTCAAGGAGGCGATGGCTTCGCTGACCATATCCTCGTCGCCCTCGGCCTCGGCCATTTCGATGAGTTCGGCATTGTCGGATTTTTCAGCGGCGATTGCACGGGTCGCGCCGATCGCGCTGTCCAGCCGGGTGCGTTCGCGCATGACTTCCTGCGCCAGCTTTGCATTGTCCCACAGCGTCGGATCTTCGACGCGGGCGTTCAGCTCGTCGAGGCGGCGCAGCGCGCGGTCCCAGTCGAGGAAGCGGCGCAACAGGTCCAGCGCGGCGTCGATACGATCGATATATTGCTGCGCTTCGGCGCGCATAGTCTCATCTCCAAGTGACGGCGGCCCGGCCGACGCTGCACGCTCCTTAGCGCGTCGCGGCGGGCTTGTCGAAGCGCGCTTCCTTCCCGATGCCGGGCCGGTTCGTCAAGCGCTTAGCCCTGGGTCACGCTTTCCAGCACGGCGGCGCGCAGTTCGGGGATGCCCATGCCTTTTTCCGCCGACGTCGCGATGATGTCGGGATGGGCGGCGGGGCGCTTGCGGATCGCTGCGGCAGTGGCGATGAACACCTGTTCCAGTTCGCTCGCCTTGATCTTGTCCGCCTTGGTCAGGATGATGCGGTAGCTGACCGCTGCACCATCAAGCATATCGAGCATGTCGGTATCGACATCCTTGATACCATGGCGGCTGTCGATCAGGACCAGAGTACGCTTGAGCGCGGCGCGACCGCGCAGATAGTCGTTCACCAGGAACTTCCATTTGCGCACCACATCCTTAGGTGCCTTGGCATAACCATAGCCCGGCATGTCGACGAGGCGGAAGCGCAGCGGTTCGCCGACGTCAAAGAAGTTCAACTCCTGTGTGCGGCCGGGCGTGTTCGACGTGCGCGCCAATGTATTGCGGTTGGTCAGCGCGTTGAGCAGCGAGGATTTGCCGACATTCGAGCGGCCTGCAAAGGCGACTTCGTTCACCGCCATGTCGGGCAGGAATTCCAGCGCGGGCGCGGATTTAAGGAAGGCAATCGGGCCGGAAAAGACCTTGCGCGCTTCCTCGATCAGGTCGGTATTATCTTGTTCGGTCATAGTTAAATTCCGTTCGCCCTGAGCCTGTCGAAGGGCCGTTCTTCTCTTCAAGAAAGGACAAGGCTTCGACAAGCTCAGCCCGAACGGCGTTTATACCCTGTCTACTTCGCGACTGCCCCGCTAAGCGCAGGATGGCGTTTGTAGAGCCACCATTGTTGCGCCATCGACAGGCAGTTGTTGGTGATCCAGTAGACCAGCAGGCCCGCCGCGAAGGGGGCCATGATGAACATCATCATCCAGGGCATGATCGCGAAGATCTGCTGCTGCATCGGGTCCATCTGGGCCGGGTTGAGCTTGAACTGCAACCACATCGAAATGCCGAGCAGCACCGCCAGCACGCCGATCGCCAGGAAGGACGGCGGGGTGAAGGGCAGCAGGCCGAACAGGTTGAGGATATGCAGCGGATCGGGCGCGGACAGATCCTTGATCCACAGCACGAAGGGCTGATGGCGCATTTCGATCGTCAGCATCAGCACCTTGTAGAGCGCGAAGAAGATCGGGATCTGGATGAAGATGGGCAGGCAGCCCGCGAGCGGGTTGACCTTCTCCGTCTTGTAGAGCGCCATCATCTCCTGCTGGAGCTTGGGCTTGTCGTCCTTATATTTCTCTTGCAGCAGCTTCATCTTCGGCTGCACCGCACGCATCGCGGCCATGCTGGCGAACTGACGCTGGGCGACGGGGAACATCAGCGCGCGGACCACGAAGGTCAGACAGATGATGGCGACGCCGAAATTGCCGAGCGTTTCGAACAGCCAATGGAGCAGCGCGAAGATCGGCTGTTCGAACCAGTAGAACCAGCCCCAGTCGATCGCACGGTCGAACAGCTTCACGCCGTCGCGCTCATAGGCCTGAAGCGTTTTGACTTCCTTGGCACCGACGAACAGGCGCTGGGTCTGGGTGACGGCCTTGCCGGGCGCGAGCATGGTCGAGCCGAGCGCGACATCAGCTTGATACTGCTTGCCCGCCCCCTTGCGGAATTGACCCGCAAAGTCGGCATCCTTGCCCGGCACAAGCGCCGAGAGCCAATATTTGTCGGTGAAGCCGATCCAGCCACCCTTCGACTGGAACTCGCGGGTCGAAGGCCCTTTATCGAGATCGCTATAGTTCACGTCATAGTTGGCCGCACCATTGAACACGCCCATCGGCCCGATGTGAATGGTCCAGGTGTCGGGGTCCGCCGGGATGCCAGTCCGGCTGATATAGCCATAGGGCTTAACGCCGACCGTGCCAGTGCCGCTGTTCGACACCTTCTGTGCGGCGGTGATCATGTAATTCTTATCAATCGAGAGGCGGATTTCGAACCGCTGGCCCTCGCCATTATTCCACGTCAGCGTCACAGGGCTGGTTGGCGTAAGTTCGCTACCCTGTGCGGTCCAGACCGTATCCCTGTTCGGGGCCTTTAGCCCCTCCCCTTGCCAGCCGAAACCAGCGAAATAGGCGTCCTGCGTCCCGGCAGGGCTATAGAGGCGGACGTTGGCAGAGTCCTTGGCGATCGTCTCCTTATAGGTCGGCAACACGATGTCATCGATACGCGCACCCTTGAGGTTGATCGAGCCAACGAGCTTGGGCGTGCGGATGGGGACGCGCGGCCCTTCCTTCAGCACGACCGCGCGGTCGCGAATCGCGGCGGGGCTGTCAGCGGTCGGATCGGCAGCGGGATTGGCGACCGGCGTGGTCTTGCCCCCTTCGATCCGGGTGACCGGCGGATTGGCGGCCGGAAAGAAATAGCCCGATACATAGGGCCAGCCGAACAGGATCGCTGCGGTCAGCAAAACCGCGAGAATGATATTCTTCTTGTCGTCCACGCTATTCGGCTCCGCCGTCTCTTGTGTCTTTGTCAGGGAACCGGGTCATAGCCCGACCCGCCCCATGGGTGGCATCGCATTAGCCGCTTGCCTGCCAACCAGCTACCCTTGATCGCGCCATATTTGCGGATCGCGAGAATCGCATATTCCGAGCAGGAAGGCGCAAAGCGGCAGGAGGGCGGCAGGATGCGGGAAGGGCCAAGCTGCCAGGCCCGCGCGATCAGGATGAGCAGGCGGCCGATCATGAGGCTTTGCCCCTGTCCCCGCCCTTGCCCCTGCCATGCCCGGCCCGCGCGCCATGGCGCGGGGGACTGTCGCCTGCTTGCGGCGCGCGCGCGATCTTGCCCAGCGCCTTTTGCAATTCGGTGCGCAGCAGGGTGAAATCGCGCTCGATCCCGCCATCGCGGCCGATCAGCACATGGTCTGCACCGGCAAAGCCATGCAGCGGCAGCAATTCGCGCGCAAGAACGCGAAAGCGGCGCTTCATCCGGTTACGGATGACGGCGCCGCCCACTTTTTTCGTGACCGTGATGCCAAAGCGCATCGCCGGATCGCCATCGGCCCGGTCGCGCACCAGCAGGACGAAGCCCGGCATGGGTGCGCGCTTGCCGCGATTGGCCGCCAGAAAATCGGCCCGCTTGCCCATGATGGCAGGCGTAGCCGAAGGCGGCCCTTCGATCAGGCGCTCAGGCTCTTGCGACCGCGCGCACGACGGGCGCGGATGATGTTGCGGCCGCCGGGGGTCGCCATGCGGGCGCGATAACCGTGACGGCGCTTCCGAACCAGATTGCTCGGCTGAAAAGTGCGCTTCATCGTTCATTCCTCAAAAAACAACTAGAGAATCGGGCGTGACAAAAAAGGGCCGCCAAAGCAGCGGCCGCAAGTCAGGGTGCGTCCGATAGGCAAAGGAGGGGTGGAAGTCAATGGTGGAGCGTGGTGCCGGCTACCGTTCGGTTCGAGCCTGTCGAGAACCCTTGGCGCCAGAGTTCTCGACAGGCTCGAACCGAACGAAGACATGATTATTTCCCGCGCGCGGCTGCGACGCCGCTCTGGAGCGCATCATAGCCGACCGCGCCGTTCAACACCTGGCCGCCGATCACGAAGGTCGGCGTGCCGCTCGCCTGCAATTTCTGGGCGAGCGCGATGTTGGACTGGATTTCGGCGTCATATTTGCTCGATGCGATGGCGGCTTCGGTATCGGCCTTGCTGATCCCCGCCTTGCCTGCCGCAGCGATGATGCTGTCGCGCGTTACCCGGCCCGCGCCATACATGGCCTTGTGATAGGCCATATATTGGCCGCGTTCGGCGGCGAGCAACGACACCTTGGCTGCGTCGCTGCTTTCTTCCGACAGGATGGGGAGTTCGCGATAGACGACCTTCACCTTGGCATCGGCGGCGACCAGCTTGGCGAGGTCAGGCAGCGAGGCGCGACAATAGCCGCAAGCATAGTCGAAAAATTCAACCACGGTGACGTCGGCGTTGGCCGCACCTTCCCACGCCCCGGCATAGGGTTTTTCAAGCGCGGCGCGGTTGTCGCTGATGGTGGCCGACATCCGGTTGGCCTGCAATTTCTCGATTGCCTGCGGGATGATCTCCGGGTGATCGAGAATATAGTCATGGACGATCTTCTCGATCGCGGCCTTATCGGTGGCGGCGACGCTGGTGGGAGCCTGCACGGCGAACGCCGTGCCAGCGGCAGCCGCGATAAAGGCGAAAGCGCCAAGGGTCATCTGGATCGTCCTGTTGGAAAGGGCCGCGCGAAAGCTGGGCCGGGGCTGGTCTGTCATCTTTATCTTTTCTTCCGCTGCTGCTCGATCGCGGCGCGCGAGGTCATGGCGATATCCTGCGCCCGCAGATAGTCAACCGTGCCCTGCTGCAACCCCTGCATCGCGGCGTCGGCGCTGCGCAGCGCCATGGGATGCTGGCCCATCATCGCATAGCGTTCCGCCGTCGCGAGCGCGGCGCGGGGCGTGTCCCCCCGCCGTTCATAGACGACGCCGAGCTGATACCAGGCAAAGGGATTTTCCCGGTCGCGCTGGACGGCGAGGCGCAGCACCTGTTCGGCTTCGGCGAAATTGGCCTCATCCTCGGTCGCGATCAGCGCGTGGGCAAGGAGGACGGAGATGAGCGGCTGATTGGTGATCCGTACCGCCTCGCGCAATGGGGCGACCGCATCCTTGGGACGGCCGCTTTCAAGCAGTATCTGGCCCTTGAGTTCCAGGAAATAGGGGTCGTTCGGTGCGGCGGCCAGCAGGGCATCCGCTTCGTACAGGGCGCGCTGCGGATAGGCGCTCTTGTGCCAGGCATAGGCACGCGCATAGTGGGCCGGGATCGACTGGTCGGTTTCCGGATATTTCTGCAAGGTCTGGGTAGGTTCGGACACAAAGCCAATCAACTTGGCCTTGATTCGCTCGAATCGGGCTTCAAGTTGCGGGTCGATCGCCTTTTCCCAGGCCGGATCGACGGTATAGACTTCGCGGAGCACACTGATCCGCTCTCCCGACAGCGGATGGGTGCGGCCATAGCTATTGTCCTGCGGGATCGCGAGGCGATATTCCTGATTTTGCAGCTTCTTGAAAAATTCGAGGCTGCCTTTGCCGCTGATACCTGCCGCGCTTAGATAGCGCGCGCCAGCGAGATCGGCCGAGCTTTCCTGACCGCGGGAAAAAGCCAGAAATCGGCTCATCGCAGCCTGCTGGCCAAGGCCCATGATTCCCAAACCCGCTTCCGCGCCACCCGCTGCGATGGCAGCCGCGCCCAGCACCAGGCTGAGCAGAGTCACACCTGTTGCCTCTTTTATGCCTTCGCCAAAGCGAACAATATGCCCCCCCTCGATATGCCCCAGTTCGTGCGCCACAACGCCCTGCACCTGGTTCACATTGTCCGCCTGTGCGAGCAGGCCACTATGCACCCAGACATATTGGCCACCCGCGACGAAAGCGTTTATTTCCGGGTTATTGATGACCATGATCTGGACGTTGCGCGGCTGCATGCCGGCCGCCTTGACCAAGGGGGCGGACATATCTGCCATGAAGGCTTCGGTTTCGGCATCGCGCAAGATGCTTTGCGCCAGCGCGGGGCGCGCGACGCTGGCAAGCGCCAGGGCCGCGAGCGCGACAAGTTTCAGCCGGCCCCGCATCAGCAGTGACCGTGGAATGGAGGAGAGCAGACCATCACCGCCGCGCGCTGCCATGGTCGCCCTGAACCGCGCGTGAAGCGGAGCGAAATGAAAAGCGCCGCTGCGCTCCGGTCGGGACCGGCAGGGCAGCGGCGCTTGTTCATGACTTTAGCGTCCCGTCCGGCTTATTGGCCGAAGGTGCGCTGCCACCAGCCGCGACGGGGCGTACCATCTTCATTTTGGCCGTCATCAGCCTGCGAGGCTGCCGCCTCACCATCAGCGACGACCGATTCGACAGCCGGTTCCGGGCTCGGCTCGATTGGGGCGGGTGCCTCAATCGCGGCAACGGGTGCGGCCTCCTGAGCAGCGACGTCCGCCTTCTTGCGACGGGTGCGCTTGGGCTTGGCCGGCGCTTCCTCGGCAGTCGGCGCTTCGGCGGCCGCAGCAGCTTCAGCTTCGATCTGCGCCTTGGTGCGACGGGTGCGCTTGGGCTTGACCGGGGCTTCGACGGGCGCTTCCTCGGCGACAACCGCTTCGGCAGGAGATTCGACGGTCTCTACGACCGCTTCGGCTTCAGCCTTGGGCTTGCGAGCACGGGGACGGCGGCGGGTCTTGGGGGCTTCCTCTGCGGGAGCCTCCTCGACGGGCGCTTGCTCGACCGGCGCGTCTTCCGCGACCGGCTCGGCGTCGGCCGATTCGGTCGCTTCCCCGTTCACCGCTTCATCGCCACCTTCGCGACGGCGACGACCGCCACGGCGACCGCGACGACCGCGACGACGTGCGCCGCCTTCCTCTTCACCGGCCTCAACGGCTTCCGCCTCGGCTTCACCTTCTCCATCAGCGTCCGATTCGGCGGAACCTTCTTCTTCGGCAGCACCTTCGGCCGGGCCATCCTCGCGCGGTCCGCCACGACGACGACGGCGGCGGCGGCGGCGGCGACCGCCTTCGCGATCCTCACCCCGTTCGGCGCGGTCGGCGGCTTCGGCAGGCGTTTCGGCTTCCTCGGCCTCTTCCTCTTCGATCTCGGCTTCTTCGTCTTCCTCGATGACGTCGAAATCTTCGTCGTCTTCGGGAAGCGGCGCGTAGCTTACGACGCGCTCCGGCCGTGGGCCGCTGGCCTCGACCGACATGCGCGCGCCCTCAACTTCGCCATCGGGCAGAATTTCAATCCGCACGCCATAGCGCTGTTCGATCTCGTCCAGTTCGCGACGCTTGTTGTTGAGGACGTAGAAGGCCGCTTCCTGGCTGGCGCGCAGGGTGATGCAGTTGCCGCGACCACGGGCCGCTTCTTCTTCCAACATGCGCAACGCCGACAGGCCCGCGGACGAGGCGGTGCGGACAAGGCCAGTGCCTTCGCAATGCGGGCATTGGCGGGTCGAGGCTTCCAGCACGCCGGTGCGCAGGCGCTGGCGGCTCATTTCCATGAGGCCGAAGCCCGAAATGCGGCCGACCTGGATGCGGGCGCGATCGTCGCGCAGCGCTTCCTTCATCGCCTTCTCGACCTTACGGATGTTGGAGTTATTCTCCATGTCGATAAAGTCGATGACGACGAGGCCCGCCATGTCGCGCAGGCGCAACTGGCGCGCGATTTCGCGCGCAGCTTCAAGGTTGGTGGCGACGGCGGTCTGTTCGATGCCATGTTCGCGGGTCGAACGGCCGGAGTTGATGTCGATCGACACCAAAGCTTCGGTTGGGTTGATGACCAGATAGCCACCGGATTTGAGTTGCACGACCGGGTTGTACATGGCGGCCAGTTGATCTTCGACGCTGGCGCGCTGGAACAGCGAAACGGGGTCGGCATATTGCTTTACCCGGCGCACATGGCTCGGCATCAACAGACGCATGAAGTCCTTCGCGGCGCGATAGCCTTCCTCGCCCTCGACGATGACTTCCTCGATATCCTTATTGTAGATATCGCGGATTGCCCGCTTGATGAGGTCGCTGTCATTGTGGATCAGTTCGGGCGCAGCGGCCTGCAGCGTCTTTTCGCGGATCTCGTCCCACAGGCGAGCGAGATAATCGAAGTCGCGCTTGATTTCCGGCTTGGTGCGCTGGAGCCCAGCGGTGCGGACGATGCAGCCCATGGACGAAGGCAGCGCCATTTCGGCGATGATCGTCTTCAATCGCTTGCGGTCGGCCGCGTTACTGATCTTGCGCGAAATACCGCCGCCATGGCTGGTGTTCGGCATCAGCACGCAATAGCGTCCGGCGAGCGACAAATAAGTGGTCAGCGCCGCGCCCTTATTGCCGCGTTCTTCCTTGACGACCTGGACCAACAGCACCTGACGGCGCTTGATGACGTCCTGAATCTTGTAGCGGCGGCGCAGCGCCATGCGCTTGCGGCGCAGTTCCTCGGCCGCGTCGTCGCCCGGCTTGCCGCGACGGCCCCGGTTCGGGCGACCACCTTCGGACGCTTCGCCCTCGGCCGCTTCGCCTTCGGGTGCGCTGTCTTCATCATCGTCGTGATGATGGGTCGCCTCGACGATTTCGACGCCCTCGCCATCCTCGTCCTCATCGTCGAAGTCGGCGCGCAACGCGGCCTCTTGCTCGGCATGCTCGCGCTCTTCGCGTAGCAAGGCTTCGCGATCTTCACGCGGGATCTGATAATAGTCGGGGTGGATTTCGCTAAAAGCGAGGAAGCCGTGGCGGTTGCCGCCATAATCGACAAACGCAGCCTGGAGCGAAGGCTCAACCCGCGTCACCTTGGCCAGATAGATATTGCCCTTGAGCTGTTTGTGCTCGGAGGATTCGAAGTCGAATTCTTCGATCCGGTTACCTTTGACGACCGCGACACGGGTTTCTTCCCGGTGGCGCGCGTCGATCAGCATACGCATTGTCATTTATGATTCTCCGGCGATGGCGGTCGACGGCGCTGGGCCGGGCCACCATGCGATAGTGAAGGGACGGCCGCCTGCGCGCCGGTAAGGGCGCGGATGTCGGCATCGTCCGGGTTAGATGGGAAAACTGCGCGTCTGCTGCGTCGGCAGGGCCGGACATGGCGCCGGGCCGAACCAACCACGCCGCGACGCCCGTTGCCGGGGTCAGCGTGGATGGAAATTCATGCCTCATGCAGCGTCAACCTGTTCATAACATCGGCGCGGCGGCGCGGATCGCGCCAACCAGCCGTCTTCTTGGGCCTGCGCCGCGCCGCATAGAAAAGGCGGACATTGCAGGAATGTGAATGGGTAGCAGCCAAAGCGGTAGGGAGCAACGGCTGCGGGAAATATTATGTCGCGAAGGCAATCCGCGACACGCCTTCTACCCCTTCATGCTGAAAATGCCGTTAACTCTCTCATTTTACCGGATGCAAGGCGGTGATGCTTAACCCGGCCTTTAGCGTGGGGACGCTGGACGGATATAAGCAGCATGAAAATTGGCTGGACGGCTCACCGGGCTGCGTTGCACACATCGCGCATGTTTTTGAGCATGGCCCTGGCAAGTACGATCGCCCTGTCCGTCCCTGGCAGCGCCGGAGGGATTTCCGGCGTTTTCGTGCAAGATGATCGGGTCGTCGTCCGCTTCGACGATCGCGTGAATGGCGCGTCAGCCTTCCTGCTGGACACGCCGCGCCGGATCGCGCTGGATATTGACGGGGCGCAGGTGGGGCGTGGCCACTTCGCGCCCGCGAGCAGCACGGTGACCGCCGTACGGCAAGGCCAGCTAAGCAACGACACCGCGCGGGTCGTGCTTGATCTTGCAACGCCTGCGACACTGGGTCAGCCGGAAATCGCCGCTGACGGCAAGTCGCTTAGCTTCGCGCTTCAGGGCGTGACCGACAGCCGCTTTCGTAGCGAGATGGGCAAGGGTCGGATGCGGTTCGATGCGCCAGCCAATATGGCGGCGCGCCCGCAAAAGCGCCTTCACTCCATCACTGTGCCGATCCCGACGGCAGCGCGCGGCGTCGCCCTGCCCCCTGTTGAAGGTGCCCAGGACGGCGCGCGGCCGCTGGTGGTGATCGACGCAGGCCATGGCGGTCATGATCCAGGCGCGGTCAACAGCGAAATGGGCAAGCGCGAGAAGGATGTGACGCTGGCGATCGCGCAGGCGATCCGCGACCAGCTCGTGAAATCAGGCCGGGTGCGCGTGGCGCTGACCCGCGACGATGACAAATATCTGATCCTGCAGGAACGCTATGGCATTGCGCGCAAGCTGGGCGCGGACCTGTTCATTTCCATTCATGCCGACGCGGCCGAGAATACGGAAGCGCAGGGCGCGACGGTGTATACCTTGTCGGAAACGGCGTCCGACCGCGAAGCCGCGCGGCTCGCAGCGCGCGAGAACAAGGCCGACATCATCAATGGCGTCAATCTGGGCGGCCAGTCCGGCGACGTCTCCTCGATCCTGATCGACCTGACCCAGCGCGAATCGCTCAATATCTCGGCCAGCTTCGCCCGGCTGCTCCAGCGCGAAGCCGCGCCCTATGTGCCGTTCCGCAGCAGCTATCACCGCTTCGCCTCGCTGATGGTGCTCAAAGCCCCCGACACGCCATCGGTCCTGTTTGAAACCGGCTATATCAGCAATGCGCAAGACGCCGCATTTCTGTCCTCCCGCGAGGGCCAGGCCAAGATTGCGCGCGGCGTGGCCCGTGCGATCGAAGTGCATTTCGCGCGGAAGCTGGCGATGCGCGGCGGACCGTCGGGCGGTTGATCCGACCGCGTCGATCCGTCCAATGACAATCACGGCTCTAGCCTTGCCTGCAATTTGACCCTAGAGCCTCTTTCCCATGGAAGAGGCCCGTCCCGATACCGCCCCATCATCCTTTGCCTATCGCCTGCGGCGCGACGCAGGTGGCGCAATGGGGGCGCTGCGCAGCCTGTGGCAGCGCCGCTTTGTTCGTTGGGGCGCGATCCTGCTCGGTGCCTTCCTCACCGCCTGCCTGCTATTCTGGCTGATCTTTGCGCGCGGCCTGCCAGACGCCGCGACGCTGCTGGAATATGAGCCGCCGTTGCCGACCATCGTACGCGACATTAATGGCGAGCCGGTTCACAGCTATGCGCGCGAACGTCGCGTGCAATTGCAGTATAGCGATTACCCGCCGCTGTTGATCCGCGCCTATCTGGCGGCCGAGGATAAGACCTTTTTCGAGCATCATGGCGTCGACATTCCAGGCTTTGCGGGCGCGGTGCTGGATTATGCCCGCAAGTTCGGCTCTGGCCAGCGCGCGCGCGGCGGCTCGACCATTACCCAGCAGGTCGCCAAGAATCTGCTGATCGGCGATGAATATTCGCCCACGCGCAAGGTGAAGGAGATGATCCTCGCCTACCGCATGGAAAATGTGCTGAGCAAGCAGCAGATCCTCGAACTCTATCTCAACCAGATATTCCTCGGCCGGAACGCCTATGGCGTGCAGGCGGCCTCGCGCGCCTATTTCAACAAGGATGTCGCCGACTTGGCGCTCCATGAAATGGCCTATCTGTCGATCCTGCCCAAAGGCCCCGCCAATTATCGCCCGGAAAGCGAGAGCGGCATGGCCCGCGCGCTGGACCGGCGCAACTGGGCGCTGGGCGAAATGGTCCGAAGCGGCTGGATCACGACAGCGCAGCGCGACGCCGCGGCGGCGCTGCCGCTCGGCACCGTCGCCATGCACAGTTCTAGCTTCGATGCGCGCGCGGGCGGCTATTATATGGAGGAAGTTCGCCGCCGCCTGATCAGCCTGTTCGGCGAAAAGGCGGAGGATGGCCCCAACAGCGTCTATGCGGGGGGCCTGTGGGTCCGCAGCCCCTATGATCCGGTAGCGCAGGAGAGCACCGCCAACGCCCTGCGCAATGGTCTGCTACGTTTTGACGCCGGGCGCGGCTGGTCCGGCCCGGTCGCCAAGATCAATATCGAGCGCGGCTGGGAACGTGAACTGGCAGCGAGCTATATCGACGTCGATTATGCCGAATGGCGCGTCGCCGTCATCATCAGCCGCACATCATCGGAAGCGCAGATCGGCTTTGCCGACGGCAGCACCGGCACCTTGCCCGCCGCCCAGGCGCAAATGGCCTATCGCAAAAGCGGCGGCCCCGCTTTTTCCGCGATGCAGCCGGGCGACATCATTGTGGTCGCGCGCAATGGGGCCAACTGGGCATTGCGCAACATCCCCGAAGTATCGGGCGGCATGGTGGTGGAAGAGGTGCATTCAGGACGCATCCGCGCGATGCAGGGCGGCTTCGACGCGCGCCTCTCCTCCTATAATCGCGCGACACAGGCGATGCGCCAGCCGGGATCGACGATCAAACCGTTCGTCTATGCCGCCGCGCTTGACAGCGGGATGACGCCCGCCTCGATCATCGTCGATGGCCCCTTATGCGTTTATCAGGGCGCGGGGCTGGGACAGAAATGCTTCCGCAACTTTTCCGGCGGCAGCGCCGGGCCGCAAACGATGCGTTGGGGCGTGGAGCAATCGCGCAACCTGATGACCGTGCGCGCCGCCAGCCAGACCGGCATGGAAAAGGTCGTGCGGACCATCAAAGGCATGGGAATCGGCGATTATCAACCCTATCTCTCCTTCGCGCTGGGCGCGGGTGACACCACGGTAGAGAAGATGGTCAATGCCTATGCCACCCTGGCCAATCATGGGCGGCAATTCCCGTCCAAGGTGATGGATTATGTGCAGGACCGGCGCGGCAAGGTGATCTGGCCCGAACTCTGGCGGCCGTGCGACGGATGCAACATGGCCAATTGGGACGGCAAGCCGATGCCCCGCTTCGGCATGGAGGGCAAACAGGTGATGAACCCGATGACCGCTTATCAGGTTGTTCACATCACCGAAGGCGTGGTCCAGCGCGGCACCGCGACGGTATTGGCGGATTTGAAACGCCCGTTGTTCGGCAAGACCGGCACCACCAACGGCCCGACCAACGTATGGTTCGTGGGCGGATCGCCCGATCTCGTCGCAGGCGTCTATATCGGTTATGACCAGCCGCGCAGCCTTGGCGGTTGGGCGCAGGGTGGCCGCATCGCCGCACCGATCTGGAAGGCGGCGATGGCCCCGATCCTGGAAACCATGCCCAAGACACCCTTCATCGCCCCGGCGGGCATCCGCATGGTGCCGATCGACCGGCGATCGGGCAAGCGCGTCTATGGTGCCTGGCCGACCAGCGAGCCGAAAGCCGCCGTCATCTGGGAAGCGTTCAAGCCCGAATCGGAACCGCGCCGCACCATTCGCAAGGAGGAAGCCGAAGCCCAGGCCAAGGTCGCCGCCGCCAAGGCCGCGTCCGGCCAGCGCCGCCACCGTTCCGATGCCGACTTCCTGCAGGATCAGGGCGGGATTTACTGAGGCGGCGGCGGGACAGCCGCGCCAAGCTATTTATACAATAAGGTATCCGAACCCGACACCATCAAATCCGACAAGTCATAGGCTGGCGGAGCATTGGTAAGATCATGCTGATAGCTGATCAGTTTCCACACATCGCGAGCAAAGCCCGCCGCTTTAACGTCGCGGTAGAACATATTTGCCGAATAGCGATTCAGCGTCAAATATTCATCCCACATATGCCCCAATATCAGATTGGGATGGACCGCCGTCTGCTCATGCGCGGTTTTTTCGATAATGGCCCGCATCGCGGCATGGTCATGGGTCAGATGCGCAAAAGGCGCCGGAACAAAATCTGACAGATGGCTGCCATAATAGGAATGGAACCAAGGGAAAACCTTTATGAAAGCTACCCCATCCGCTTTCATCACGCGTTTGATCTCAGCTAGCACGGCCGGGACATTGGCGACATGTTCCATGACGCCCCAACAGAAGACAATATCGAAATGCTCATCAGGGAAAGGCATCTCAATGCCATCATAGACCGTGGCGGTTACACGATCTTTGAAATTTGCGGCATCTGGGAAACCGCCATCGACCAATGTCTTCAGGCTCCTGTCGGGATCAAGCTTGGCGACGTCCAAGCCAACGACATGTTCGGCTCCGCGCGATGCTAAACCGTAGGTCATCAACATTTCGCCACAACCCAAGTCCAATATGCGCTTTCCTTCCAGACTGCCAACTTCCGCTACGAACTCGTCGACAACGCCGATATAGTGGTTGCGGACCCATTGATTCATGTCAGGCAGAAAACTCATATTTTGGCCTTTCGGATTGAGATCATCGTCGACACCCTCTTGTTGGTCGCCAACAGAATACTGCTCCATTTTCGATCCACGTACCTTGAATTTACGCGCCATGTGCCGCCGTATCGAGGATAATCGCAATCTTCATCTCCTTTGTGACGTCTCAAATATATTTTTGACCTTACAAAGATGTTCAGGGTAGCCACAGCTTTATGACGCACATTTTTTAAGTTGCTCAATCGTGAAGAGATGTCCGCTGACAGCCGCGCCCGGCAGGTTGCCCGCATCGTTCTGGCGCTAGCCTATCTGGTCGCAGGCGTCGCGCATTTGCGGTCGCCGGGCGGGTTCATCGCGATCACGCCTGACTGGGTGCCCTTCCCCGCCAGCGTTGTTTGGCTGACCGGGATTGCGGAGATTGCAGGCGCGGTGGGGTTGATGCTGCCGCCGCTGCGCCGGGCGGCTGGCATCGGTCTGGCGCTTTATGCCTTGTGCGTATGGCCCGCCAACATCCATCATGCGCTGGGCGACATTCCGCTGAACGGCGTGCATTTGAGCTGGTGGTATCATGGGCCGCGACTGGCGCTGCAACCGCTGGTCATCTGGTGGGCGCTATGGCCCAACTTGAACAGTGCTTTTGGAAAAGGCATTGTGATTCAATGAGATGCATGCACCGGCGCGAGTGTTACCACTAC